>NZ_JBRFPI010000202.1:0-8257 GCF_053579595.1 Cellvibrio sp. | reverse complement strand
GGGGCGCCATATCTGATAGTCACACATAACCAAATCTGGCGGCCTGGCGTTGTAGTCAATTCTCGCAAGCACAAAAAGGAGTCGCAGGTTACAACCTTTGATGGCCATACCAATTGTTTGTTACAAGATCCTGAAAACCTCTTTAAAGGGTTGTATAAAAAGGGGAAATTGCATGCATGGTCAAAAGTGTCAAAACGCAGCTTGTGGTCGCAGGGATTGCAATTTCCGGAAGGGAAATATTTTGAGGATATGGTGACGACTCCGCGCCTTGCGTTGGATGTGCGCACTTATTACTACTGTCCGCAAGTGTGGGTTCGCTATCGCCAGCGCGAAGGAAGTATTCTTGCTTCATTCTCTTTAAAAAAAGTAGACCACATGATGTCAGGAGTTGATGGTGTGTGGGCGCTATGGTCTAAAAAATTGCCAAATATGAAAGTCGCTACCCGTTATTTTTTTGTCCGCTTTTGCGTCCGAAATTACATTTCTGCAATAAAAGAAAGTCGGCGAATTGGTGAAAGTATTACGTTGGATAAAGCAGCCTATAGGTTGCGTCTCTACCATAATATTGGCATGGGTAGAAAGGGATTAGTTAAGTATTACCTGCTTAATGGTGATTTCTTTCGGCTTATGAAGGCGTTGAAAGTGCTGCAATAATGCAGCACTGCTTTTCTGGTTACAGCTGGTAGGGGAGGGATCTCCTGTATTGCCAATTTTTTAGTTCTACTGACTTGGTTGTAGTTTTTTATCTAGCGTTAATTCTGCTCTTGAATTCGATGGAAAATATTTTCCCCTAATATTCATAAAAGGTGTTTCTACAAAAAAGTAGAGAGCCCATCCGCAAAAAATACTCACCGCCATAATAATCACCACCCCGAGCCCGCCATTAATATCAATGCCATATTCTGTGAGCGGCACCTTCAATACCTGAAATATGGGTTTGTGAATTAAATAAATTGCATAAGACCAAAGTGCGATGCTCGCAGCGCCGGGAATTCGTATGCGATGTAGTATGGAGTTGGGGCTGAGTGCGGCGAGTACCAGAATGGCAAAGCTGATTGCCAGAAGCGAATAACCCAATGCGGTTACCGTCAATGTGGTTCCGTAGCCTTCGATGTAGGCATAGTTTCGAAATACATAAAACATTATTCCTGTACTTATTAAACCAATGGCTAATAAAAGATTTCCTCTGCGTAGTACTGCGGTATAGGTGGCAGGATGGAAATTTTTCAGCAGCGCAATCGCCACCCCGGGTAACAATTCATCAAAGCGGGTAAAGCTGGAGTAATAGATATGCTCCATAAAGGATTGCATAGAAATTGCTGCCTCATCATGTGCATACCAATTAAGTCCCCGTAGAAATATGGCGAGCAACATGGCGCTGGCAATTGCCATCCAAGCCAGTGGAATGGAGCGCTTGGTATAAGCAATAAGTAAGGCGATCACCGGAAAAATTAAATAAAACTGTTCTTCAATACACAGTGACCAGGAGTGTGTAAAGGTTTCGCCCGCGCGCAAATCCAGATTTTGGGTAAAGGTGAGAAACGACCAGAGTGGTGCTGTGTCTGTTCCACTCAGTGCAACTGGAAAAATAAAATAGAGCGCAAGCACAAAATAATAATTAGGCAGGGTGCGCAGGAAGCGGCGAATGTAAAACAGTTTGAGGGAAAAATCCTGCCGTTTGGCAAAGGCGGAAAGAATCTGGTTGCCAATCAAATAACCGCTCAATACAAAAAACAGATCGACACCAGTCCAGCCCAGTTGGCTCATAAACCCGAAAATATTTTCCCTGCTTACCACCACTTTGTAGTGATAGATCAGCACGATAAGAATGGCGATAGCACGAAGTGTGTCCAGGCCGTAAAGACGATTATTATTATGTACATCCATAGGGCGATTCATAGTTCTTCCTGATTGTTTATTCTGGGTTATTGTTAAAAATGTATTGTCATGGATTGCATTGTAGCGTCATCATTGATTGCTTTGTTCAAATAAAGACCTTTACAGCTGCTATGACCAAAAACAAACCCCACGATAGCGCAAGTAGCATCCAGGGTAAACGTGGATTGGTTTGCGCATTTATAGTTTCTTCGCTTTCATCTGCTGGTTTTTGTTGCGTTAATTGATTGGATAGTTGTTTTACTTTTTTTACCCGCTTATCCAACTCGCGTGTTTTTTCACTTTGCTGCCGCAAAAACATTTCCATTCCCCGTTGGATACCATTGGCAATCGCTTTGGTTTCAACCGGAGTTTGGCCTTCCGTTTTTATAGTGTTAGCAATTTTTAACGCTTCAGCGCGAAGATCACGAGCGTCTTTTTTCTGTTTGTTTTTTGCTACAGCGGGCTGCGTCATAACCTGAATCTCAAATGTGCTGGGTGAATAATGGTCAAACAAAAATCTGCATTTCCTCGCCAATTTTTTTACGCATTTCCATCAGTTTTATCGCTGTGGCATGTTGTTCTTTATCTTCATCGGTTTCCGGTATCCACGCAGGTACTTGGACGGGTTGGCCGGATTCATCCACGGCGACCATGATTACTATGCAATGCGTTGTCAGGCGGCGGTTGAGTGATTTGGGGTCGCATGCGTTCACTTCTATTGCAATATGCATGGACGATTTTCCGGTGTAGATAATTTTTGCACTGACTTCAACCAGATTGCCCACATGGATGGGCGAAACAAAGCGAATCCCGCCTGCATAGACGGTAACGCAATAGCGGCTACTCCAACCCGCTGAGCAAGCGTAGGCCGCGAGGTCAATCCATTTCATCACGGCACCGCCGTGAACTTTTCCGCCGAAGTTAACATCTTGCGGCTCTGCCAAAAAACGTAGGGTGATATCGCGTTGGGGGCTGCTCATGCTCTCATCTCTCCGGTCATCATTGGTCTGGTGTGGAGGATAAATCACTTTGGCGTTTTAATCACTCCATCTTGTGTAATCCCTACTCAACTTGCCGTCGCGTAATAGGCTGTAATAACTCATTCGCAATTCGCCAACTAGGCTGGTTACGTCTAGCGTTATCGACAGGGCGGATCATTCAGGGATTTGCCTTTATCGTTGCTGATACTTTGTATCAGTGTGATTATTTTCTGCAAAAGGATTAGATAGTTATGATGAAGAATAAATTCAATAAGAAAACCCGTGTAGCGTTAAGCGTCGCACTCTTGTGTGCAACTGGTTTTGGTGCAGCCAGTGCAATGGCTGCGAATGAAAAAGCAGCAACATCGTCAGTGGCTGCTGTGCCTTGTGCTGCTGACCCCACCTGGTTTACTGCTCCCAGTCTCCCAACCGAAGTGAAACAGAGTGCAGGAGTTGGCGATTCAACCTTCTGTGATTTTTACCAGTTCTCCTGGCAAACTTTTGCTTATTTAATGGCCCAATCCAAAGCTGATCCGAAAATCCGGAATTTTGAAGACACTGACCAATATCATGAGCTTGAAGTCAATGCCGATGGAACTCCGGCAAATTCTTGCGATGATAAACATGATTCCCACACATTTTTTATTCGTACCAGAAAGCCAGAAGAGGCGGGCACCGCTTTTGTCATTCCCGAGCGTATCAGGCAGGCGGGCGGCGGTGCAACTATTTATGACCAGAATGGCAATGTGGTCTATTACGATGTTCGTTTTAGTAAAAATATGTGTGATGTCAACGGCATCAAACAACAACAAAATTTTCCCGGCGGCACTACGGAATTAAAAACGGCATGGAAGGTATTAGGTAAGGGTGACGATGCCAGCAAATTTATTACCGTTGATGCGCAAATCGGTTCGGAAAAAGGTACTACCAAATTGGGGATGATTGGTTTCCACGTAGCGGTAGCAACACCGGATCACCCTGAATTTGTGTGGGCGACCTTTGAGCATAAAATTAATGCGCCCGATTGCTCAGCGCCTTCCACTACAACAGGCTGGTCCTTTGCGAGTCAAACCTGCACAGCCGATTTGCAAAGCAAAGATGTACTCGGCGTTGTGCAGTGCCGCTTTAATAATCCCTCCGCGCAAAAAAAGGTTACTGGCAACCCAACCGAAATTTGCCGTGAATATCCTTACGGTTCTGCTGAAGGTGATCTGAAATATTCGGAAAATGTTAGCGATATTCAATCGTTAAATGCGGGTGTGCAGCCGTATCTAACGGGTAATTTTGCGGTGTTGACGAATTATTTCAATGTGGGTGCACTTTGGGTTAGCGATATTACACAGGACTCGAATATCCCCAATAAAACCGGCTTGGCGCAAATTCCCAACCAGCGCGGCTCTTTACGTTTGGCCAATACCGTTGCTGAAACGGAATATCAGGCAGTGAATATGGGCCCGGCTACAACATTTATTTCCAATTGTTTTGGTTGCCACAATTATACCGGCACAGGGTCCCCCGCCTCTGGAAAAAATACGACGTCGGGCAGCTTAAGTCATATTTTTGATGATATCGCTATAGGTTCCGGCCAGTGTTTGGATGTGCAGGCGGCAAGCCTTATCAACAACCAACAGCAGGCGAATGCTAATTGCCCAAGCACCTGTGGTAATTCTTCATCGCAATTGAAATGGAATGGTCAGTGGACAAATCAGGATGCAAAAACCGGCCAGCAGTTACCCATGACAGTCTGTGGTTGTTGTGGAAAATAATTAACGCTTTTTTCGATTCACTTGTTAAACAAAAACCGCGCCCTCAACAAGGCGCGGTTTTTTGCTTAACGGGTTTCGCATAGTCTGGCTGGTTAACTTCATCTTCGCCTGCAGCCGTGTTCCTAACACAGGGCAGTTCAGGCCGCGGCCCAAACCTGGTTTCGGTGCTTATCATATTGGGATGTTTATCCTAATTTTTTAACTTTAACGATGTTTAAATCGTTTTTGTCGTTTATCCCAATTTTTCACCACTTGATATTACAAGTCTTATGTAACCGTTATCAAATTGGTGTAACCGTGCAATGTAAACGTATTCATTGCAAAAAGTGTGTATTAAATACACAAAAATATATTGTCCGATAAAATGTATCAGCCGGAGATTGCAAATATTTACAGTGACCATAATAATAATTTTAGGCCATCTGTGAGGATGCCTATTCCCCATGCTTGCCACTGCGTTGTGGTGGCTTTTTTAACGAATAGGTTTCTTGTGGTTGTCGGCCATAAAAAAGCACTTATAAAAAAATTAGCTCTGCAGCTAAATCCCATCGGCATGTTCGCGTCTCTAATACCAATAAAAACGAATTGAGTTCATCACAATAAAACCTGGGAATAGCCATGAGAAAATTCACTCTTAATCCGCTTGTGTTAGCCATTGCAGCTGCATCGCTGGCACCTGTTGTTCATTCACAAGACAATACTGTTGAAGAAGTTGTAGTGACGGGTAGTTATGCGCAGAGTTTGAAAAATGCGCTTAACGTAAAGCGCGAAGCAACCGGTATTGTCGATTCAGTATTTGCTGAAGACGTAGGTAAATTTCCCGACCAAAACCTGGCTGAATCGCTCGGGCGTATTCCCGGTGTTGCTATTGAACAGGACGACGGAGAAGGTCGTTCTATCACCGTGCGCGGCTTGGGTGATGCCTACACCATGATTACCGTAAACGGTATGCCAGCACAGTCACTTGCAGCAGGTTCAGGTGGTGTGCGCACCAGCCGTGCGTTTGACTTTAACGTATTTGCTTCTGAGCTGTTTAGCCGTCTGGATGTATACAAATCGACTTCCGGTGAATTGGAAGACGGTTCGCTCGGTGCGACTGTGGGTCTGCGTACCGCGCGTCCATTTGATTACGATTCATTTGCAGCCGCCGCAAACGTTGAAGCAGGCTACTACGATGGTTCGGGCAGTGTTAAGCCGCGCTTGTCCGGCTTACTGAGTTTCAATAACGATGTATTTGGCTTTCTGACGTCAGTTGCCTATTCACAAAAAGAAGCGCCTTTAACTGGCGCTGAAACAGGTCGTTGGAACCAACAGTCGGGATCTAACCGTTTTGTTTGTACTACTGCAAACTGCGGTGCAGATGCAAATCTTGTTCGCTCCTCGTGGCATCCACGTATTGCACGCTACGCTGATAAAACTAACGATCAGGATCGTTTGGGTGTTACTACCAGTTTTCAATGGCAAATTGCTGATGCGACTTTGTTAAGTGTTGATGGTCTCTATTCAAAAATTGATGTAACGCGCGATGAGCCATTTATGGAAGCCATTTCACTTGCACGTAATGATGCTACCGGCATGCGTCAAATGAGTGTGTTGGACTATACAGTTGATTCCAACTACACATTGGTTGCCGCTGAAGTGACCGATGCTGACTTCCGCTCTGAAGCGTTTCGTGCGGATTGGTCTTCTGAATTCACGCAGTTTTCTTTGGACTTGAAACATGAGTTCTCTGACAACTTCCGCATGAATATCTTGGCGGGTCAAACGGAATCGGTATTGGATAACCGCGAAGTCACTGTGATTTACGAACACTTTAGCAGCAACGACTCGCGCGATTACGTTACCTATGCCGACCCAAGCGATACCATCAGTTGGGATTACACCAACATGAAATCGCCGGTGCTTAATTACAGTTTCGATACATCAAACCCTGCTAACTGGGAATTCTCTGAATATCGTGACCGCGTTTACGATGCGACATCAGATACCGATATGGCACGCATCGATTTTGCCTACGATATCGCTGATGGCTACACCGTCAAGTTTGGTGCAACGCAAAAATCATACGGTTATGAAATTACCCAAATGCAAGCCGATAACCCGTTCTCTACTGTTGATGTAGCCAACGGTGGTGCAAAAGATGGTAATGCTTGCGGAATTACGCCAGCGCTCACTGCCGATGATGGTTTTGTTAAAACTGCGGGTGGCCAAACATTCTTCTACCCTGACTTTAACCGTAGAACTGAATTCCTTGATTCAGGCTGCTGGAAGTTCACTGCTGTTGCTAATAACACACGCCAAGTAGAGGAAGATGTGTTTGGTTACTTCGCGCAGTTGGATATAGATACCGAATTATTTGGCAACCGTTTGCGCGGTAATGTTGGTGTGCGTGAAGCGGAAACCGATTTGGTTGCAGGCGGCATCACCGTTGTAAATGGCACTGTGATGCCCGTTGTGTCTAAAAATAACTACAGCGATACACTGCCGTCGTTAAGTTTGGCTTATAACCTGACAGAAGATTTAGTGGTACGCGCTGCGGCAGCCAAAGTATTGGCGCGTCCTGAGTTAACTGATTTGAACCCGGGTGGATCTGTTTCTACTTTTGGTAACTATCAAGTGAGTTACGGCAACCCATTGATCGAACCATTCCGTGCTGACTCTTTTGATTTGGGTGTGGAGTGGTACTACTCAGAAGATGCATTGGCGGGCGTAACTCTCTTCCAAAAAGATGTTGAATCTTTCCCAACTTCTGAAGTTACCCAAGACGTTCCGTGGTCGCAACTCGGCTTGCCCGACAGCTTGCTCGGCGCACAAGCTGACAGCCTGCGCAATGAACCCTTTGACGTGAGCCGTAAAGTTAATGGTGGTGGCGGTAATATTCAGGGTGCAGAAATTTCCTGGCAACAACAGTTGTCATTCCTGCCTGGTCCAAATTGGGTACGTGGTTTTGGCATTCAGTCGAACTACACTCTGGTGGATGAGGCAGAGCTTGATAGTGGTTCGCCGATGAGAAACGTATCTAAAGATTCTTACAACTTCACTCTTTATTGGGAAGGTGAGAGATTTCAGGCGCGTATCAGTAACTCTTATCGTGGTGAATACTATTCCAATACTTCCAGCACTACTCCATGGCAGACTCGTGTAGTGGATGACAGTAATTACGTTGGTGTGTCAGCAAGTTATGACCTCACAGACCAACTGAAGATTACCTTTAAGGGCGTCAATATTACTGATGAATCCAAGCATGAATATGAAACTGAAGGTGTTGCTCGTTTAGTATTGGATCACTCAGCCGGCGCAAGTTACTTTGTAGGTGCCAGCTACAAGTTTTAATTAAATTTGTACGTTGTTAAAAAGGGATGCCAGTTAACTGGCATCCCTTTTTTATTTATCAACAATCAACAGCGCGAAATAATTTTTTTTACGGTAGTGCGCGATAAACCAAATTGCTAAAGCGCACTTTACCTTTACCTGCAGCATAAATCGCCGGGCGCAAACTCATAAAACCGTAAGCAACGTTGTGGTTGTAGCCAGTCACATCCATTTGCACACCGTATTTCGCCCAGGTTTTTCCTGAGTCAGTGCTGGTGTGAATTGTTAAAATATGGCGATTGTTGGTTACCCGTATACGCA
>NZ_JBRFPI010000201.1:0-8298 GCF_053579595.1 Cellvibrio sp. | reverse complement strand
TAGCTAATAAATATTGGGTATACATAAAATTGTCATCTTCAATTGGTAATTTGGGTTTCGAGGAGTAGAGTCCGTGAACGGCCGGGGTGTTTGGCTGTCTCTGATCAGGCGGTAAGCCTCATCGTATAATCATTCCCTTAAAGGAGTAATAAACTATGCAAGACTATATTGAAGACCTGTTGGATGTTCAGTACGACGACTCTGACGATGAATTAACTGAGGATTACTCAGATATCTAACCCGGGCTGCTGCAGCATTTTGCTGCAAGGCTCGCGGTAACTTCCCCCTCACGATACTTCTTTCTGTTTACCTTGTTCTCTCATAACTCTTTTCCTGCTTCCTTCAGATCCCTATAACCAGTGGTTTTTGATGACATCAGCCTTAACGGTAATTTACGTCGAGTAGGCCGCAAATTTGGCTAAAAGTCGCTATTGCGGGTGGTTGTTCACGTTTTCGTGGTAGTCGGTTTTCTATACTGCAACAAATTCCCCGGTAATAACCCGCTTGGTTTGAGACGTTTGCCTATGCCCAATTCTCCCGCAGAGCAACTCGAAGCGGTCTTTCTGTTTCAGGAAGAGCAGATTTCCCGCGAGTTACTCTATCCCGAATTTGAAGCCATTCTTGATGGTTTTATCCCTGTCCCTGATTTTGCAAATGCTTCAGCGAAAGCGGTTTATGTGCAGGTTGATCACTCCCTGTGTGTTACTGGTGCCGTCTTTTTCTTGTTAGGTTTTGATGCAAAAGGGATGGTCGACCGTCGCTGGAACGTACCGCTGCGCCAGTTAATCGAAACAGCTGGTTCCGGGCCGGATATGGGAGCAGGTGCCATTCGTTTGGCCTGTTATAGCCAGTGTTCGATTGCTTGGCATCAAAAAAGCTTGTGGGACCCGCTAATGCAACGCGGTAATAATAGTTTTGTCGCTATGCGCAAAGCGGTAAAGGCGAATCGCCTGGGGTTGATTGTTAAGCCCGCGGCTGCAAAAGAGCTAAAACCCGCTGCGCCAGTGCAGGCAGTGCGCTCTGCGCAGGAAGCAGAACGCGAGCAGGTGGCTTTGGAGCAGAAGCTTCATGATCACTACGCACAAGAGCTGCGCGACAAAATGGCGATGCTGATTAAAGAACAGCGTCTGCGCATCGCTACCATGATGAATCAGCATCAGGCCAAGCTTCATGCCGTTCAGCATGAACATCAGCAGCGGTTGCTGACCTATCAACAAAAGCATCAACAGTTTGAGCAACAAAACAAAGAGCTTACTGAGCGCAACCGCAATCTCAAAGATACCCTGGATGTGCAGGCGACCAAAATTGAGGGAATGCGCGAATATTTTGCGCATAAGCTCAAAGCGGCACAACAAGATGAATCCAGCCAGGTGCAGGTGTTGCAAGAAAATTTTGCGTTGGAGTTGGATGCCAAAATTCGCGCAGCTACTGCTGAACTGCGCGAAATGTTGGATATGCGCGAGGTGGAACTGTTTTATCGCCATCAAAATGAGAGCGCATTAAAAGATGAGATTGTGAACCTCAAGCGCGAAAATCAGCAGCTGTTGAAAAACAGTGGCGATCAATTGTTGGGGCGCTTGACTAAGGCGGGCGTCAATTTGGTTGTCTTCTTGCCGGGGTTGGGCGAAATAGCGATAGCGCTGGATGATATTGGCCGCTATCTCGAAGATCCACAAGCTTATGCCGCGGACAAGGCTGGTGTGAGTGAGGTGATTTACCTTGCATGGCTTGAGCACCATAAATCGCCTTGCTGCAATGCAGTTGATCCGCGCGGCAACCTGTGCGGTAGAAGCATTCCTGCGCTTGAAACTCCGTTAGAATTCCACCCCGGTGAGAGCGACCGCTGTGCCCAGCATCAAGCGGTAGCTTATTCTTTGGTGGCAGAGCGACGTTGAAGGTTAGATAAAGTGTTGATCGATTCGGCGGATGAATTACTGGATATCGCCCGAAAAGTTCCTATGCAGCGACTAGAGCATAAGGTATTTACTGACGCAGGGATTGAGGTATTGGTGCGCAGGGACGATTTGATCGATCAGGAATTGTCGGGCAACAAGTTTTACAAATTATTTTTTAATCTGCGCGCTGCGCGGGAGCAAGGATTTACCCGCCTCTTAAGTTTTGGCGGCGCTTATTCCAATCACTTGCACGCGCTGGCGGCAGCTGGAAATCGCTATGGTTTCAATACGCTGGGTGTTGTGCGCGGTGAGCGGCCTGCGCAATTAAGCCCAACGCTTAGCGATGCAGAGGCTTGGGGGATGCAGCTGGTTTTTATCAGCCGTACGGATTACCAGCACAAAGGTGAGCCGGAATTGCTTGCTGAATTGCAGTCCCGCTATGGCGGGTTTTATCTTATCCCGGAAGGGGGCGCCAATCTGGCGGGCGCGCGTGGTATGCAGTTGCTGGGGCAGGCGCTAGAGCAGCAGTTGAAAGGTGACTATACTGCGGTATGTATGGCCTGCGGAACCGGTACCAGTCTGGCAGGCTTGGCGGCGGGAATCAATTACACCAAACTTGCGCTAGGCTTTTCGGTATTAAAGGGTGAGGGGGGTTTAGGTGATGCAATATCCACTGCTTATCGCCAGATTTGCGATTCAGGTGTCGATGCTAACTGGCGTTTGATTACTGGATTCCATGCGGGTGGTTATGGAAAAAAACATCCTGATTACCTGACGCAATTTTGGCAAGACTTTGAACACAGTAGCGGTATACCACTTGATCCTGTTTATACCTTAAAACTGTTTTGGGGAATTAACTCCCTTGCTCGGCAGGGTTATTGGCCGCGTGGTTCGCGGATTGTTGCAATACATTCTGGCGGGCTCCAGGGGCGACGGGGTTTTGTTTGCCCGTAATGGTTTGTAATAGCCGTAATGAATTCTGTACTAGATAGTGTTGTGTGATTGAAAAGTTGTGTGAATAAGTTGTCTTAAGTCGTCGCTGTCATCTTGAAGGATGTTGTTATGCAAGCTCAGAAAACTACCTCATCTCCTACGACGACCCAGGTGCCGCCGGTTGAATTCGATCTGAATTTAACGCGCACACTGGTGCCGTTAAAAGATATGAGCGAAAGCCATTTGCTCGCATTGTTGGATGATGCTGTGGTTGAGACGGTCTGCGCAGGGCAAACCTTGTTTATCGCCGGTAACTACGACGCACAGCATGTGTATCTACTGCATGGTGATGTTTCTTTGGCCGTTGAAGATGGTACCCGCACCCGAATTAAAGGCCGGTCTTCGCTTTTCCCCATTGCACATCAGCAGCCCCGCCAGTTTACGGCGGTAGCAGAAACAGATTGTAGTGTGTTGCGCATCGACAGCGAACGTCTGGATAAAATGCTGACCTGGAGCCAGGTGGCGGATTATCTACAGTTAATTATTTCGCGTGAGCGCGATCTTGATGAAGACGTTGATTGGATGATGATTGTTTTAAAATCCAATTTGTTTTTCAAAGTTCCGCCGCTCAATGTTGAGCAAATTTTTTCGCGCCTCACCCCGCAAGTCGTCTATGCCGGCGATGTGATTATTCGTCAGGGTGAAATGGGCGATCAATGTTATTTCATTAAAGAGGGTGAGGCCGACGTTACTCGTCACAGCGATAATAAACGGCAGCATCTGGCCACGATCAGTGTCGGCCGCTGTTTTGGCGAAGATGCCCTTGTAAATGAAACCGTCCGCAATGCCACTGTGATGATGCGTACTGATGGTGTGCTCATGCGTTTAGATAAGCAAGATTTTTATCGGCTGTTAAAAGAGCCCAGTGTTGCCACTCTGGCATTGAGTGAGTTGGAAGCTCATATCGCCAAAGGCATTGTGGCGGTAGATGTGCGCAGCGAAGAAGAATATAGCGAAATGCATTTGCCGCAAGCGGTAAATATTCCCTTGAATATTCTTGCGATAAAATCGCGCTTGCTCGCTAAAGAAAAGCTCTATATCTTTTATTGCGATACTGGTCGCCGCAGCCGCGCCGCTGCACATTTATTGGCGCAGCACGGCTATAACACGCTTGCGCTGGAAAATTGCCCGCAATTATTTACACAAGCGGGTGCGCAACAGTTTTTGAAAGACACGAATAATTATGTGTTGCGCGACGGTGTGGCAGTGCTCGGGCAGGGGTGATTCTTAGGCGATTGATTGGTGTTGTGGCCAATTATCCGGTACGACAAAACCACGCCAGGTTTCACTCCAATAATGATCAATCGAATCCGTTTTTTCCAAGGCCGCTAATAATAGCGGCCTTTTCATTTCACCAATCTGTTTTTGTAGTTGCAGTATTAAATCAGACCCTTTTAACACTTCATTTTCGTCAATGACATGTGCGGGCGATAACCAGCGTTGGCGCTCTACAATAATCCATTCCATATCGGCATGTTCGTGCAGATACTGGAAAAAATCCTGCAGGTGCCACCAGTATCCGTGGTTGTGATTCTCGCTGCTAAAAGCAGGGCGGCAGCTCGCTAAAGCAGGTGAAAATAAATAACCCTGCAAGCATAGGCCGGTTTTCCATTCGGTTGCCTCTGGATACAAAGTTTGTAATTGTGCAGTGGCTTCAGCGGTTTGGTGTAAAGGCAATTGGTGTTGACGTAAATGTGCGAGTTTTAGATCTAAGCGGTCGTGGCTGGCGGGGCCAATCCAGTGATGCCAATCGCGCGCATCATCGGGATTGCTTGTGTTGCATAAATAAAACTTTACCGCTGTTTCTATGTGCCAATATTCATTACCGCGACGACACAAAAAATCAAAAGCACCGAGCGTGATTCCCTTGCGCTCTATTTGCAAATTGTGGTTCAGCAATTCCCAATCAGACTGTTGCGAAAAATAAAAGCACCAAAGTGTTTCGTAATAAATACCCAGTCGTGTACTTTTGACTTTTGCAATTTGCTCGATAAGTTCATTCGGCTGTTGATCCAGTGCGATCAACCACGGCCACAGTCGATCATTACCGATTGGCAGCATAGCAGCACCTGACTCTGGCAATTCCTGCATCATGGGCGCACTAAAACAGCACCATGCAAGGTCGCGTACGGCTTGGTGCTGCAGTTTGTGTACACGCTGATTAAATGATTCGTTTTTCGTTTCTGGCATAAAATGAAGTCTTGGTTGATCTGCAGGCTATAATAGCTTACAAACCTGATTACTATTTGCACATTTCCATAACCGCTCACTCAGTGAATTTCTATGACTCATTTTTCAACCATTGGCTTGATTGGCCATCTCAACAACGAGCGCGCGGTCTATTCCATCAAGCGATTGATTCGTTTTTTGCAGCAGCGCAAAAAGGCGTTTGTGCTTGAAGCCGAGACGGCTGCGCTAATCACTGATGCAAGTATGGTGTCTTCTGCACAACAAATCATGGATATGGAGGCGCTCGGCCAAGTCTGTGATCTGGTGATTGTGGTGGGGGGCGATGGCAGTTTGTTGCGTGGTGCCCGCGCGCTTGCCAAATACGGTGTACCGCTGCTAGGCGTAAATCGCGGGCGCTTGGGCTTTCTGACCGACATCACGCCAGAAGATATCGAAGACAAAGTTGATGAAGTCTTATCGGGCAAATTTAAATCCGAGCAGCGTTTCCTGTTGGATATGGAGGTCAAGCGGCAGGGGCAAGTGATCGCCACAGCGGATGCCTTGAACGACGTGGTGCTGCATCCCGGTCAATTTATCCATATGCTGCAATTTGAAATCTCTGTCGATGGCGTATTCGTTACCAGTCAGCGCTCCGACGGGGTGATAGTGTCCACACCGACTGGCTCTACGGCCTACTCGCTCAGCGGCGGTGGCCCGATCTTGCACCCTGCGCTCGATGCCATAGTAGTGGTGCCCATGAACCCGCATACACTCAGCAGTCGCCCGATTGTGGTCGCGGGGGACAGTGCGATCAGCATCATGGTTGGTGAGCACAATCGCGCTGAACCTATGGTTACCTGCGACGGCCATTCCCATGTGGATGTGCAGACGGGTGATGAAATCTGCATCCGTAAAAAGCCGCAGCTGCTCGAATTACTCCACCCACTTGATTACAACTTCTATGAACGCTGCCGTTCCAAGCTGGGCTGGGGCGGTCATTTACTGAAGGAATAATATGACTGAAACCGCGCCGAACCAATCTTACTATCCGCCGTTGATGGGAACGGCGAATGGTTATGATTTGATTGGCGATGTGCACGGTTGTGCCCAGTCGCTTGAGCGTTTGTTGCAGTTGCTGGGCTATCAAAAAATTTCCGGTACCTATCGTCACCCACAGCAGCGGCAGGTGATTTTCCTCGGCGATATTGTCGACCGTGGACCACGTATCCGTGAAGCCCTGCATCTAGTGCGCGATATGGTGGAGCAGGGCAGTGCCCAGATGATTTTGGGTAATCACGAATTTAATGCGATTACTTATTCCACACCATCAGCAATTGCTGGCGAATATTTGCGCCCTCACACACCTGCGAATGCTCGCCAAATCAGTGAAACACTCGAACAATTTGCCCATCACCCGCAGGAGTGGCAGGCGTTTTTGCGCTGGTTTGTCGAGCTGCCGCTGTTTCTGGAAATCCAGCATCCGCGGACCCAACAAGTATTTCGCGCGGTACACGCCTGCTGGGATCAACAACTCATCGACTTACATCGAGCCACCTACGGCGATGGCCACATCGACTGGTTGTTCATCAATCGCTCCGCCCAAAAGGGCAGTCTTGAGGCAAGAACCAAGCAGCGCTTGACCGGCGGTGTGGATTTGCCCTTGCCGGATGGTGAAACCATGGTGTCGTCCGATGGTTATGTGCGCCGCGCATTCCGCATCAAATTTTGGGGGCACACGGCGCGCACTTATGGGCAGTTGTTGTTCCAGCCAGATCCAATCCCGGAACATATCGCCAAGGCAGAAATTTCCCCTGATCACCGTTCACAAATGGTGTACTACGATAAATCCCAACCGCCGCTATTTATCGGCCACTATTGGCTCAAGGGCCAGCCGCGCCCGCTTGCGCCGAACCTTGCTTGTCTCGACTACAGTGCGGTTAAATTCGGGCGATTGGTGGCGTACCGCATGGATGGTGAGGCACAATTGCAGCCTGACAAATTTGTGTGGGTCTATGTTGATCCGTAAGTGTCTAACCAAATCGATGGTATTGATCCCTTATCATTCACGCTCGTATCTGTTATTACTCACCTCTACACCGGAACTCATCATTGAACTGGATTGCTGTTAAATATTTTCCACTTGATCAGGATTTAAGTGTGCTCAGCGGCTATTTGCGCGAGCGCGGATTGCAGCACCGCATAGCTGAGGAGAATGGCCAGCAATGTTTGTCTGTCATGGATGCTGCGGTGATTCCAGCTTTACAGGAATTTCTTGATCAATATTTGCAGGGGCAGGTGGAGTTGCACCCGGCAGCAACTGCCGATACGCAACCTGTAGATAATGAACCAACTTTGTTGACGCAGGCGGCTCAAGTGCCTGTTGTTGTTTGCCTGATTATTCTCAGTGGTTTGGGCGCATTGTTGATTGAAAGTAATCTGGCTAAATCCTGGATTCACTATTTCACCTTCCAGGATTTTGCCGGAAATACGTATATACCATTAAGTGATTCGTTGGCGCGCGGTGAAATCTGGCGGTTGCTCACACCTGCTTTTTTGCACTTTGGTATTTTTCATGTGTTGTTTAATAGTTTGTGGATGTGGGATTTAGGCCGGCGCCTGGAATTTTTCCTGGGCAGATGGCATTTCCTGTTATTTTTTGTGATCACTGCTGTCGCTTCCAATGTTGTGCAATATGTTTGGAGTGGCAGCGCTAATTTTGGCGGTATGTCCGGTGTGGTTTATGCGCTGGTAGGTTTTATCGCCGTGCGCCAACGTTTGGCTCCTCACCCGCTTGTTACAGTACCTCCCGCACTCATTGGTTTTATGCTCTTCTGGCTGGTGTTATGTATGACTGGAGCTGTGGATTATTTTATTTCAGGATCCGTCGCCAATGCTGCACATGTGGGCGGCTTGGTTGCCGGTGCTATTTATGCATTTGCGACACGAAATCGTTATCGACGTTAACAGTTTAATGTCATCGTAATTGAGTGAGAGATTTATGGATTTACAACAATTGCTTTCCAGCCTTACGCCGGAAATTTACCAGAATTTAAAACGCGCTGTTGAATTGGGTAAATGGCCTGATGGTAACCGTTTGTCAGCCGAGCAGCGCCAGTTATGCATGCAAGCGGTTATTGCTTATGAACACAAAAATCTGCCCCCCGAACAACACACTGGTTATATCCCGCCTGAACCACACACCTATTGTGGTGATGACGATCATGAACACGATCATGAATTG
>NZ_JBRFPI010000200.1:0-8300 GCF_053579595.1 Cellvibrio sp. | reverse complement strand
AGCCTGTCAACGTTGTGTGCGAAGGCAAACGCTGAAGCCTTTGCTGCTTACAAAGAAGTTCCCGGTGTAGTAACCAAAGTGGACGCCGCTGAGAGCACCATCACCATCAAGACTGAAGACGGTGCTACCAAAACCTTTAACGTCATCAAGGGCGCAAAAGTAGCAACTGAGAAAGGCCGTACTATGTCATTGGACGCCCTGGCAAAAGGCGACACAGTCGTTTTGAAAAACCGTGTTTCCAATCCAATTGCCAGTGAAACCAAAGAACAAGTATTGTCAGCCAATAAATAATATAGTGCTGCCACTAAATACATAAAAAGCTTTGACCACTGCAATGAGCCCCGTACGGGGCTTATTGTTCTGCCTAAAAAAATCTCCCACCGATTCAAATCCTTAGCACGAACATACAATCCGTTTCTCCGCTAAAAAGTTGTCCCATAAATAAAATCAGCAACCACTTGGATAAAATTCCGCGTGTCGCGCAAATTTGTATTCGAAAATAATTATTGTTACTGCATACGTATTCAAACTATTTATCCAAATCATTTGCCGTATTCTGCTGCTGGAAGTTGCTGTTGCATGCCCTGCATGTAGACAAACCTAATAAAGATAATCATCAAAACTTCGGAAAACCATTATGAAAACACTCCCCAAACTCCTGTTTGCTTTTTTGCTATGCCCGTTAATCCCGTCCCCTGCTTTTGCACAAACTACCTTTGTTCATTTATTTGAATGGAAGTGGAATGACATTGCATCTGAATGCGAAAATTTTCTCGGCCCTAAGGGTTATGCTGCAGTGCAAGTATCGCCACCACAAAAATCCGTTGCCGGTAGTTTCTGGTGGACGCGTTATCAACCCGTGAGTTATGCGATTGAAGGTCGTTCGGGAACACGCGCTGAATTTGCCAGCATGGTCGCGCGCTGTAAGGCTGTTGGTGTCGGCATTTATGTCGATGCTGTTATCAACCATATGTCTGCGGGCAATCGTAATTTTCCGGAAGTGCCCTACGGTGTAAATGATTTTCACACCTGTACAGGTCCTATTAATTACACCAACGCATGGCAAGTGCAGAATTGCGATCTGGTGGGACTAAATGATTTAAAAACCGAATCCGATTATGTGCGCGGAAAAATTGCTGCCTATATGAATGATTTATTAAGCATGGGTGTTGCCGGTTTCCGTATCGACGCGGCAAAACATATGCCCAGTGGCGATATCGCTAATATTGTCAGCCGTTTAAATGGCAGCCCCTATATTTTTCAGGAAGTGATTGGTGCGGCTAACGAACCGATTACGCCTGCACAATATACTTATATCAGCGATGTGACTGAATTTAATTTCAGCAGCACCTTAGGGACTTATTTTAAAGGGCGCGCGCCATTAAAAGATTTACGCAATATCGGCGTATGGAGCGGTTGGTTAAATAGTAGTGATGCGGTGACTTTTGTTGCCAACCACGATAACCAACGTCAAAACACCAGCAATATTGTGACGCACAAAGATGGCATGAATATAAATAATATTGCGCACGTGTTTATGCTCGCCTATCCCTATGGGTACCCAGAAGTCATGTCCAGTTACGATTGGACCGATCACGACCAAGGCCCGCCAACGTCAACGCCTGCAAGCAATTGTAATAACGGTTGGCTGTGTGAACATCGCAATCGCGAGATCGCCAATATGGTCGGCTTCCGCAATGCAACAAAAGATGCATTTTATTTATCAAACTGGTGGGATAACGGCGCGAATGCCATTGCGTTTGGTCGCGGCAGTCTAGGCTTTGTGATCGTTAACGGTGAAAACAGTGCGCTCAATGTCACCTTGCAAACCGGTTTGGCGGCAGGAAATTATTGCAATGTTATCGCGGGCGATTTTGTAAACGGAACCTGCACGGGCGCGAGCATTACCGTTGCTGCGAATGGTACAGCGACATTTAATGTCGCAGCCAAAAGCGCAGCGGCCATTCATGTGCAAGCAAAAAATGGCAGCGTTATTGGCAACAACTGCGTCTACTCCTCGATGAAATTGCGCGGCACATTTAATAACTGGGCCAGCACCGATATGACTTGCGCCGCAGGTACTTGGGTCGGCACCGCCAGCTTCACCGGTAGCACTGGACGCTTTAAATTTGATGCCTACGGCAACTGGGTTAACAACTGGGGCAACAACAACAGCGATTTAATTGCAGAAGCCAGTGGCAACGATATTCTCGTTACAACACCGGGGACTTACACCATTACTTTTAACGATGCGAATTTGCAGTACAGCATCACCCCTGCCAATAACACCAGCAGTTCAGCCGCGAGTTCTGTTGCATCAAGCAGCTCAAGTGCACCCGCAAGTTCAAGCAGCGCAGCGAGCTCAACTGGTGCGTCGGTTAGTGTGAATTTCACTTGCCAAAACGGAACCACTTATTCAGGACAAAGCGTTTATGTGGTGGGTAATATTGCGGCGTTAGGCAACTGGACCGCAGCCTCCGCGGTCAAATTAAATCCCACCAGTTATCCAACCTGGACTGGCACCATTCAATTACCGGCTAACACAGCGGTGGAATGGAAATGTTTGAAGCGTGAAGAAAATAATGCAGCTGCAGGTGTAGTGTGGGAAAGTGGCAGCAATAATATATTTAATACTGGCAGCGCCAGCAGCACACTGGGCGCGTTCTAACTCTTTATCTCTACAGCTATTCACATGGATTGGTAATGCGTTTTGGGGCGACTGCTAACAAGCAGTCGCCTTTTTTGTTTTTTAAGTTTAGATCACACCGTTAAATTTATCTCCTGCACCACACCAACACCACCATCTTCTTTGAGATAAATACCTGAATTAACAATTTCACCGAGCGATTGGTTACCCGCATCTTTTAATTGGAATGGCGATGACACATGCCCGAGAAAAATGGCGCCAATATTTTTATCACCCAACGCCGCTAATTGCGTCGAGCCATCTTCATTGGTCATCCAGATGCGCAATTGTTGATAAATGCTGTCGCCCTCATCGATAAAGTTATTTCCATCTTCATCGTACACCGCGAGCTCAGCAAAACCGCGCCCACTGCTGGGGCCAAATAATTCGCTGCCATTATTGATACTGCCATCGCCGTTGCGATCCAACGCCAAATAACCACTGCCCGGGCGCAAGCTCGCGATTTGCTCAGTAGAGCCGTCGCTATCCAAATCAAATTCAAAACGCGTTTGGCTGAGTGCAGCGCCCTTGCCATCAAAGTTAATTACCAGCGGGTCGACTTTCTTACTGCCCGCCTCTATATGAATATTGGATTCCTGCACAAATTCGCGGCTCATATTCATCGCCACAGAAAAATTGATTTCACGGCCATCAGCCGTGCGTACCACACCGACCGCCTGGAACCTCATCGATTCCTGTTCCTGATAGCGCTCGTGCCGCTGGTAGACCAAACCAGGGCCAGTGCTGCGGGTAGTGACTGCTTGCGCAGGTGGATTTGTATCCACATTCAGGGTTTTCACCTTGGAGCCTATTGCCGCTTGCACTTCACCAGGCGACGCCATATCGAGATCTTTACCGGTGATCGCTTTGTACATGGCTTCAATAATCATCATGTTCAGGCGATCACGGGACTCCATTGGCGTACTTAAATCCAGTGCCTGTGTTTGACGATGCATCGCCAGCAAGGATCCGGCGTGAGAGAGATCCACTGCCACACCCTGAGGTTGTGGTTCCGTACTAGCTGCTTGCACGGCGGGTGTCGGCTGATCCAGCCAAAATTCCAGCCGCTCTGTAAGGCTGTGCTCTTCGCGGTAATCACGCTGTGCTGCCATGCCAATCAGGGCATTGGAAATAATCATATCTGCCGTCCATTTTTTGGAGAAATAGAGAAAATCCCACCGGAAATTCATTTGGGAAAGCGCGGGTTAATCTCTATAGCGGCAAAAATGCTGATTTTTTGAGCGTTATTTGGCGTGAAAATTAGAATTATTGGTTATGAGCACAACCGTCAAAAGACCAGTAGCAAGGTGCGGGGGTATAAGGAGGAAATCGGTAGGAAAGCCGGCAGATCAATTGCGCGCCAAGGCCAACTGATTTTTGTAGCGCTGATGAAGGATATTGACGCGGAAAACATAGGTCTTGGTTTCTTCGTAGGGTGGCACGCCCCGGTACTTTTCCACCGCGCCCGGTCCTGCGTTGTAGGCAGCGGTCGCCATAGTAATACTGCCGTCAAAGCGCTCCAGCATACGCGCCAAATATTTCACTCCACCATCGATATTCTGCGCAGCATCGGAGGCATTGCTGACGCCCATATCTTTGGCGGTACCGGGCATCAATTGCATCAACCCCATGGCGCCTTTGCGCGAGCGCGCGAGCGGATTGAAATTGGATTCGGCATGAATAATCGCACGCACCAACGCGGGATCAACACCGTACCTGCTGGCAGCCTGGGTAATCAAATAGGTAAATTCGGTCATGTAGAGTTTGGTACCGCGCCAATCGACGCGCGATAAGGGGTTACAAGGGTAGCAAGAGGTATAGACGATGACTTCGTAGGCCGCTTTTTTAGGTTGGCGATCTGAATAAGCGACAGAACCGCCTTTCTGATACTTAAAAAACGTGAAGGGTTGCGCGGGCTTTTTGCTCGCCGCTGCTTCTAATCGCTCCTGCTCCTTGCGCGCTTTTTCTTCCGCTGCGGTCTTTTCGGCTACCCGACGCACATGGGCTCCAAAATCCTCAAGGCTGGAATCCTGCGCCGAGGTTTTCGTTGAGGGTTGTGCATCCACTTTCGCCAATAGCTCCGCACTGGTGAGCACCAGAAGAGGAATGACAAATGACAAAAGGGATTTGCGCACTGAGACTGCTCTTTACTGATTAGGATCGTGACTAATTAGGATCTTTAACGGCGACTGGCTTGTCCATAACGCCAGCGTGTGACAAAACGCTGGCCAGGAGATTTAGTGTAGCTCAGGCCAGAGCAAAGCTCTGTCACCAAAATCTATTTTCGTGACTTGATGCAGCTATCGCAACACGACTGGTTCAGGATTCCAGCCACACATCCCGCACCCAGTGCCATACCGATGGCCAGGTTTCGTCAGTCAACTCTCCATCACGCCAATAAACCACCTCACCATCCTGCTCTACACAGTAGTAGTTACCGTTGACCTCACACAGAGGCATTAAATAGCGTGGCACACCCTGCTCCCAAGCGACGGCGGTCACCTCGGGCAAATAGGTATGCGAGTAAGGATCGGCAGCAGTCACCGGCTCGATCGAACCGTAAACCACATCGCTAGCCTCAAGCAGGAAACTGCGCATCTCACGCGGGATTGGCAACAGCAGCTCTTCTTCAATCTCGACTAACCGGTCTTCATCGGGCAATTCCAACGGCACAGGGACTGGCTCGTTGTTATCGCGCAGCATCTCAAGGACTTCATCGATATCGGAATCTTTCTCAGACATAGCACTACCTGAAGATTACAAAGTGGGAGGCGGAATATAGCCCGCGACATCACTGATAACAAGCGTCCCGAGGATTGGCTCCCTACCCGCAGCCTCGCTCCGGTATGCACCAAACGCCAAAGTCTCACCGTCGGCAGGGATAAAAAAACGCCCCTGCCACTGGCGCTGGTTAACCTCGGCCTGCAATTGCGCGCGGCTGACCGGGCAGTGATCCAAGGCCTCCAGATGATTGGCAATGACCTGTTTGCCAGTCAACGCGCCCACGGCGATCGCCTCGTCTACGCCCATAATAATGTCACCCCCCAAATCAAACCTTGCGCCGCCTGCAGGAATCAGGGTGATATCCGGCTGGTTCAGGGCGATGCATTGGCGCACCTCATCAGTCAGCAAGGTATCGCCCGCGATATAAAGACTTGGTTCATCCGGCAGCTGGATAAAATACCCCACACCGTGCGCCATCATCTTTCCAATCAAGCCGCGCCCATGCAGGCAGGGAATTAATTGGATCTGCCCGGATAAAAATGCAGAGCGCCCTTTCGGATTCAAAGCAATCACGCGCAAGCCCTTTTGTTGTAAAAACGCTGCATCGCCTTCTGCACAAAATACAGGAATATTGCGCTCGCGCAGCCACTTGGTCGCCCTGCGATCAAGATGGTCAAAATGCCCTTTTTGGCAGTGAGTGATCAGGCAATGGGTCACTTGGTCCAGTAATGACCCAGTGTTTTCCGGCAAATCCACCAAGGGATTACGGCAGCGCTTGCTGCCAAAATATTTCAATGCGGGTATCGCTCCCTTGGGTGCCAGCATAGGGTCAACCAAAACCACTGACTGCCCCATTTGGATCACCACCGTTGCATTGCGCATTTGCGTGATATTCATAAAAACCCCGAAGAAATTACATGAAGCAACATATTAAATCGGGCAAACCAGGTTGCAGATGGCTAAAACTGCCGTGTTACATACATAATTAGCCATTCACAGTGCCTATTTGAGCGAGAAAAAAGGAGGATCTGATGAATATCGGTGTGCTGCTCTACCCCGGCTGTATTGCATCCGGGCTGCTGGCGTTTAGCGAATTGCTTTATGTCGCCAACCAACGTGAAGGAAAAAAATTGTTTACTGTGACTTGGCTGGGGCTGGATAAAACACCCATCAGCCCAACACTTGAAAACCAAACGCTGCAGGCAAGGCTTACACCGCAATCCACACTTACAGAAATCACAGCAAAAAATATTGATGCCGTGCCCGGAATTGATGCCCTGATAGTCCCCGGATTTTGGGCCAGTTCCAACACCGAGTTGCAACACAATTTAGATCAACACCAAAGCCTGATTGCAGCACTCAAAAAAATGCCCGCACACATCCACCTACTGGCCTACTGCACTGGTGTTTGCTGGCTGGCAGCGGCAGGAAAATTGAAGGGGATGGAGGCAACCGCAACCTGGTGGATGGCAGACTTTTTACAAATGCACTACCCCGAAGTGAAATGGCGCTTTTCTCACACCTGTATCGCTACCACAAAAACCAAAACTCAATACACAACAGCAGCGGGCGTTAATGGTTATTTGCCGATTGCGCAACAGCTGATTAGCGATAGTTGCGGCGAACAGCGCTGGCGTGACATTGCCGAGATAATGGTAATACCTCGCCCGGAAAAAAAATTACAGCCGTTCCAAAGCATCCAATTAATGCAATTGAAAGATCCATTGATGCGAAAAATCTATCTCTGGATTGAACAACAAGCAGCGATGAAATTATCGCTCGCGCGTCTGGCCCATAAATTGAATATGTCCGAGCGCACACTCGCACGCAAAGTCAAAACTGCAACAGGTTTGCCCTGCGCACAATTTATGAAGTTAATTAAGTTACATCAGGCAAGCGAACAGTTGATCTACAGCCATAAGGCCATCAGCAACATTAGTAATAATTTGGGGTTTTCGGATGACGCAGCCTTTCGCCGCAGTTTTAAAAATATCACCGGCTACACACCCAGTGAATACCGGCTGGAATTTAAACGCTAGCACGCGGGCGTTGATAAGCAATTAACCAAACAGCGACATCTGGTTCTCCACCAACTGCCCGAGCGACTCATCCATAAAATGCAAAATGCTATCGGCAACGGGAGTGAGCTGTTTATCGACATAATGTTGATAATCAATCGGGCTCTGGCGCAGAGCCATATTGATATCATCTGATCCCACTGGCTCGGGGCCATTGACCGTAATCAGATAACTAATCCAATGGCCGCGACGCAAACGCGCGCCGGTTAACTGCTCGTATTTACGCGCAGCCTGCACATGGGGCGGTACATTTTTTTGGTATTCGTGCAGATGGCGGCGCAAGGGCTTGGGAAAAATTAATTCCAGGGCGCGCTCACCAGCCAACACCTGCGCGGTAGTGTTGCGCACAAAATCAAAATAATCTTCACCATCAAAAACTTTTCGGTAAAGCGTCATCTGAAATTCTTTGGCCAGTTGCGTCCAATCGGTGCGCACATTTTCCAGCCCTTTAAATACCATATCGCGTTGGCCATTTATGTCAACCAATCCGGCATAACGCTTTTTTGTGCCCAATTCAGAGCCGCGAATGGTCGGCATTAAAAAACGCAGGTAATGCGTTTCGTATTGAATCTCTAATGCGCTTTTAATATTGAATTCATCGCGCAGTGTTTGTTGCCACCAATTGTTTAATTCTTTTGCCAGGCGCTTGCCTATGCTGTTGCACTGGCTCGCATCTTTAGGTGGTTTACCCACGCAGTTATTTTCCAACCAGACAAACAGCGAATCCGTATCTCCATAGATAACCGCATAACCCTGCTGCTCAATCCAATCGCGGCTGCGCTGGATAATTTCATGGCCACGCAAGGTAATGG
>NZ_JBRFPI010000199.1:0-8319 GCF_053579595.1 Cellvibrio sp. | reverse complement strand
GATCATGCTGCCACTGCTGTCGAGAAACTGATCTTCCACCCATTCGAGCGGAATGCCGATATGCGGGCAGCTGTTTTGGTAAAGGTAAACCTTGCCCTGCTGTTTGACTGCAAAGAGCTTGCGTTCGCCCAGTTTAAAACCCTTGCTTCCAGCCTCAGGAATGTCAGCAAACGCGCAGAGGCGCATCTTGTCCGGTAAGCTAGTAGTCACTTACTTGGGTGCTGCAAGGCGAATGGTACGAGTGAGCAATTTGCCATCGCGCGCCACACTGACGGTGACTTTTTCGCCAGGCTTGTAATTTTCCAAGGCGCTGAGTAACTGGTCGTCATTGGCCGTGGGGTAATCATTGATAGCGACGATAACATCGCCCAGGGTGATCTGACCCCAGTTGTTGCGTTTTGCGCCCTCAAGCCCAGCTTCAGCGGCGGGCGAGTTAGGCTCAACACGCAGTATGGGCACGCCCTCAATGCCGATCTGCTGTGCCCATTGATCGGGCGCCACTGCAATGCCCAATACCGGGCGAACCAGCCGGCCGTGCTCGATGAGTTCGGGTACCACTTCCTTCACCGTGTTGACCGGAATCGCAAAGCCTATGCCTGCGCTCGCACCGCTCGGACTGTAAATCATGGTATTGACGCCAATCAGCTTGCCCTCGGAGTTGAGCAGCGGTCCGCCTGAGTTGCCGGGGTTGATGGCAGCATCAGTCTGGATGACGTTGGTAATTTTGCGTTGGTTGGGCGATATGATTTCGCGCCCCAGTGCACTGACTACACCCGTAGTGAGTGTGGCATCCAATCCAAATGGATTACCGATCGCCAGAACCTTGCGACCGACGCGCAAATCGCCTGAATCGCCTAAAGGCAACGCATTCAACTTGGCTTTTTTGCCGTCGATTTTAAGTACTGCGAGATCGCGCTCCGGTGCCAAGCCAACCACTTCTGCCGGCCAATTGGATTGGTCTTGCAGGGTGATGGTGATTTGCCGAGCGCCTTCCACCACATGGTAGTTGGTGACGATATAGCCCTTGTCGTTCCATACGAATCCGGTGCCTGAGCCGCGTGGCACAGTCACCAGATCAAAGGAGTAGGGATCGCGCGCGAGTTGTTGGTTGGTGACGAATACTACGCTGGGGCGTGCTGCTTCAAATACCTCAACGCTATTGCGCTCGTCATCCGTTGAAAAAGCCTGGACACTCGCGCTCAGTGCGCTGATGCCAGTAACACACATTAATACTAACCAGCGCCAGAGTCTCATACCCGGTCTCCGCGCTGATTAAGCGTTGTCACGCAGGGCTTGGATACGTGCTTCCAGCGGAGGATGGCTGGCAAACAGATTGCGTACACCGCCGCTGATACCAAACGCGCGCATACTGCTTGGCAAGGGGCTTTCGGCACCAGCGTTAGACTCAGCTTGCAGGCGTTGCAGGGCGCGGATCATGGCACCGCGATCGGCCAGTGTGGCACCGGCATGGTCGGCGCGGTATTCGCGGTAGCGCGAGAAAGCAGCAACGATCATCGAGGCCAAAATACCCAAAACCACTTCGGCAACCATTGTGGCGATCATAAAACCAAAACCGCGACCACTTTCGTTCTTGAGCAGGACGCGGTCGACAAAGTCGCCGATGATGCGAGCGAAGAACATCACGAAGGTGTTCACCACGCCCTGGATCAAGCTCAGGGTGATCATATCGCCATTGGCAACGTGGCCGATTTCGTGCGCGAGTACCGCTTCCACTTCATCGCGTTCAAAACGTTGCAGCAGGCCCAAGCTCACTGCAACCAGTGCCGCATTGCGGTTCCAGCCGGTGGCGAATGCGTTGGATTCCTGTGCGGCGAACACCCCAATTTCCGGGGTTTTGATACCGGCTTTTTGCGACAGTTTGGTCACGGTATCTACCAGCCATTGTTCATCGGCATTGCGTGGTTGTTCGATCAACTGAACACCCATGGAGCGCTTTGCCATCCACTTGGACAGAAACAGGGAAATAAAGGAGCCGACAAAACCGAACACGGCACAGAACACCAGCATGCTTGATAAATCCAGGCCGTTTGCGGTGCGATAGTTGCCCACGCCGAGCAAGCTCAGCACAACGCCCGCCACCAGCATGACTGCGAGGTTCGTTAACAAAAACAAGCCTATGCGTAACACGATAATATCTCCCATAAAATGTTTAATTCGCTGCCTTATACGCAACGTCGGGGGAGTATATGTGTGCGCTGCGAAAGAATTTCAATCATCGCCGCGTTAAGAAAGGAAAAAGTGCAGAGTAAGGGGTTGTAGATAAGGAAGGTGATGGGAGAAAAGTGGCCGCCGCAAGGGCGGCCCAAGCAACCGTGTTAGCCGAGAGACTTTCGGAGAGGAAAGACCCTAGGGGGTGAGAAGAAACCGCAATCGACTTGCAGGGCGACTATTGAATCCTCTCGGCTGCTGCACGGGAGATGTTGTGCAGCAGTGAGTTAACAATAATCGTTCTCATCTTTGTGGTCAAGTGTTTTTGAGAAATATTCTTATTTGAATGTTGCGGCGGATTTTACTTGTAGTAATTGATTATTGAGTTGGTTGATTTTGGCTGCCATCTCTTCAATCAGGCCCAGACAAATCTGCGGTTGGTGTTCAATCAAGGTGATGAACTCTTCTTTGCGCACCGCTAATACAGTGCAATCGCTGCTGGCGATTACCGAGGCGATACGCGGTTGGCGCGTAAACACGGCGAGAGCACCGAAGATCTCATTGGCGTGAATGTCACCCACTTTTACCCCATCGCAGACAGCGTCGGCGGCGCCTTCAAGCAAGGTGTAAACGCGGTCGGCGACATCGCCTTGGTTGATAATGGTTTCACCTGCGCGAAAATGCAGGAAGCCGGCAGAAGGTTGGAATTCGCTACGTAACTCCTGGGTGAGCGCCTGCTCGTAAAAGCTGATGGTACTCAGAAGGAGGTAGGCCCAGTTGCGCTGGGATTTGAAGTCACTATTGGCTTGTGCGACCAGTGCATCGCGTTCATAGGCCAGCAGTGTAACTGGCCCTTCGCAGCTGAATTGCCCTTGCGGGAGGTTAAGTGAGCGTGGCAGGCCAAGCAGGTCGCCCTCTTCAAAATGCATGACCAATTTGTTGTGCAGGTAGTAATCGACTTGGCCTTCGACAACCAGCAGTGTGCGCGTCGGGGGGATATCCGCAAAAATATCGCTGCTGGCAGCTATCGCAAAAGGCTCATCGGCCGGGGCTACTTGGGTGCATAAAAGTTCGGTGAGGGCGCGCAATTTGGTCGCGAGCTCAGACATAAGGTCAGACTGTTTGGTTGGAAGATGCATATACCCCTCGGTTACAAAAAAACACTAGTAAGGCGCTTTTAGTGTAGCCTGTGTCGGGGAAAAAACTGCACCTAAAACCTCAGTCTGTTAACCGGATGCGATTTTTGTGCGCGGCTATGCCGTGGCTTTGGAAAAGTTTCCCTGTTCGGGCATTTCGGCTTCACTGACCAACTGGGCTTTCAGGTCGGGGGGGATATCGTTCCAATGGACATCCATCAACGCACCTTGCAAGGCGTAGAGCATGACTTTGGAGACATTGATGTCGCGGGCTCGTATGCGGCGATAGGCCTCAACGGCGCCAGTGCGTTTGAGGTCGGCGTGGGTGTTGATCCCTATTGCGCGGAGGATGTTTACCGATGCCATTCCAAGATTCTTTAATTGCAATAACTCACTATGACAGGCAGTCATACAGTGCAATCTCCATTTATTATTATCGGGTATTGTGTTTTAAAATTTCCGTTTACATCGCCGCCTTATCTTACATACTTGCATGTCTTGTGCAATTGTTTTCTCTCGAATGCTATGCAAATCAAGACAAATGGTGCACTAAACGCAATAAAGTGGCGCAGTACTTTGCGGGAAATTTCATCTATAAACCCAGCTTGACGGAATTCTTGCATGACTGATTGGACACCTGAACTGTTGTTGGGATTGGACGAGCGCGCGCTAATGGAGTCGCCGCTACTCGCCTGCCGTGTCCATCGGCAGATGCTCGATTCATTATTATTTTTAGCAGAGCGTGCTGCCAGTGCCGGTTTTATTTTAAAAGTGGCGAGTAGTTATCGAAGTTTTGATCGGCAGTTGTTGATCTGGAATAACAAGGCGCGCGGACTGCGCCCGGTGTTGAATGATGCGGGTGAGGCCATCGATATAAATACGTTATCGGAGCGCGATAAAGTTTTTGCGATTTTGCGCTGGTCTGCATTGCCGGGTGCGTCGCGCCATCATTGGGGAACGGATGTGGATGTGTACGGTGCCGTACATTTAGATCCCGAATATCAACTGCAATTAACCTTTGCAGAAACGCAAGGTGATGGCCCTTTTGCGGAATTTCATCGCTGGTTGGATGGCGAATTGGCGCAGGGCAACAGCGATTTTTTTCGCCCTTACGCGCGGGATCGCGGTGGTATAGCGCCTGAGCCATGGCATTTAAGTTATACGCCCTTGGCAACGTTTTTTTCACGTCACTTTACGCAGGAACTATTGCGCGAGCAGTTGGAGCAAACGGATTTGGCATTAAAAGAAACCGTGCTCGAAAACCTCGATGAAATCTACCGGCGTTTTATTGTTGTCGATTAACAATTGATAAGGAATTATTTTTTGAATCACTCTGAATTGACCTTGCCTGCCTCAAACAAAGCCGTTCGCTCCTGGATGTTATTTGACTGGGCGGCGCAACCATTTTTTACCGTAGTCATTACCTTTATTTTTGGCCCTTATTTTGTTGCGCGTCTTGCGAGTGATCCTGTTGTCGGGCAGGCGGCTTGGGGATATACGGTGACCATCGCCGGCATAGCGATAGCGCTGATGGCTCCCATATTAGGTGCAATTGCCGATGCAACTGGCGCGCGCAAACGCTGGATTGCTTTTTTTGCGGCGCTAAAAATTAGCGCGCTCTTATTGCTCTGGTTTGCTGCTCCAGGTTCTGCGTTATGGTTGCCGATGCTGTGTGTCGTTGTGGCAATGGTTGCTGCTGAATTTTCAATTGTGTTTAACGATTCAATGATGCCGCGCCTGATTGCGAAAGAAGATATCGGGCGCATTTCCAATCTCGCTTGGGGCTTGGGTTATCTCGGTGGCTTGATTGTTTTATTTAGCGTATTACTGCTGCTTGCGGGAAATCCCTCCACCGGTAAAACATTAATTGGAATAACACCGCTGTTTGGCTTGGATGCGGCGCAGGGTGAGGATGCGCGCATAACCGGCCCCTACGCTGCACTGTGGTATTTCATTTTTATTTTGCCGATGTTTCTCTTTACACCGGATAGCAGTAAAGGTGTGCCATTAAAAACGGCGATTGCTGACAGTATCGGCGAATTAAAAAATACGCTGCATGAATTAAAACAGCGCGCGGGTTTATTGCGTTTTTTAGTGGCGCGCATGATCTATCAAGATGGTGTTAACGGCCTGCTGGCACTGGGTGGCACTTTTGCTGCAGGTATGTTTGGCTGGCAGACGATTGAGATGGGCATTTACGGTATTTTATTGCTTTTGGTTGCTATCGGCGGCTGCGCTTATGCAGGGCGATTGGATGCGCGCATGGGTTCGAAAAAAGTGATTCTGCTCAGTTTATTGTGTTTGATTGCTGCCACTATCGGTGTTATCTCCACCGGCCCTGGTTATACACTTTTTGGTCTGGTGCAATTTTCCACTGTGGATTCCGGGGGATTATTTGCGACGGATGCCGAAAAAGCCTATGTCGGTTTTGGTTTGCTAATTGGCTTGGCTTTCGGGCCGGTGCAGGCTTCATCTCGTTCATTTATGGCGCGCAGTGTGAGCGTCGATGAGGCAGGGCGCTATTTTGGTATCTATGCGCTTGCTGGTCGTGCGACTGCTTTTTTAGCGCCCATGGCCGTAGCAAGTTTAACGCTCTATACCGATTCAGCGCGCATCGGTATGGCGGCGTTGATAGTGTTTTTAGTGGCGGGTTTGGCGATTTTATTAAAAGCACCTTATCCGGCACCATCAAATCAGTCGATTTGAGTGTTGTTTTTATTGCAGAGGTAAAGAGATAAGTATGTTAGTTATTTTTGATTGCGACGGTGTACTGGTAGATAGCGAAATTATCTCTGCGCAGGTGTCGAGTGATTGCTTAAAAGAAATTGGAGTTGAGTTGAGTGCGGACTATATTCTGGAAACCTATCGCGGAAAATCCGTGGCAGATTGTATCCGCATGATTACGGAAGAATTGTCCAAGCTTGAGTCGTGGAAAAATCTGAGCGCTGCTGAGCAAGCAGAGCGCGGAGCGCAATTCTGGCGGCATGTACAATTGCAAACGCTGGTGGTGTGCGAAAAAGAATTGGAGCCGGTTGCCGGTGTGATGAGCGTATTGGATAGTTTGAAAGAAAAGCAGGTTGCGTTTTGTGTTGCCTCCAACGGCAAGCACGAAAAAATGCGCATGACTCTGGCTAAAACCGGGATCATGCCCTATGTGCAAGGGCGTGTGTTCAGTTTTGAAGATGTAACGCGCGGCAAACCGGCGCCGGATTTATTTTTATATGCAGCAAAAATATTAGATATTCCTGCAGAGCAAGCAATCGTTGTGGAAGATTCCTTGACCGGCATTCAAGCAGCAGTTGCTGCCGGCATGCGCCCACTCGGGTATTGCCCGCCGAATAGCGATGGCAGTGACAATGTGTTATTACAGCCTATGCGTGAACTAGGTGCGGAAATATTTTTTGCGATGGATGAATTAATCCCGTTAATTTTTAAAGCAGAGCTAATTTCTAAGGATCACTGAGCCGGGTTGTTATGCAAATACCAGCACACAATTTCGCCCACGTTGATGTGTGGCAAGAAATCCGCGCTGAGGCGCAGCAGGCGAGTGCCGATGAACCTGTGCTCGCGAGTTTTTATCACGCGAGTATTTTGAACCACGCAACTTTTGCGGCGGCTATCAGTTTTCACCTTGCCAATAAACTTGATAGCCAGGCATTGCCTGCGATGATGCTGCGCGAAGTGTTTACCGAGGCGATGCAGGCCGATGTCAGTATTGAGCAGGCGATGCGCGCGGATATTCGCGCGCACCGCGAGCGCGATCCAGCGTGCAATAAATTCTGCATGCCGTTTTTATTTTTCAAAGGTTATCACGCGTTGCAATCCTGGCGTATTGCGCACTGGTTGTGGCTGCAAAAACGCAACGCGCTCGCGCTCTATTTCCAGAACCAGATTTCGCAGGCGTTTGATGTGGATATTCATCCGGGTGCGCACATCGGTAGTGGCATTATGATCGACCACGCCACCGGTGTGGTGATCGGCGAAACCACAGTGATTGAAGATGATGTGTCTATGCTGCACAGCGTCACTCTCGGCGGCAGCGGCTGCGTGAAAACCGATCGCCATCCCAAAATCCGGCGTGGTGTCTTGATTGGCGTGGGGGCAAAAATTTTGGGGAATATTGAAATTGGCGAGGGAGCTAAAATCGGTGCAGGCAGTGTGGTATTAGACGCAGTTGCACCGCACACTACCGTTGCGGGTGTGCCAGCCAAGCCTATCGGCAGGCCGAAGGGAGAGTCTCCGGCGCTCGATATGGATCATCATCTCAATGATGACGCTGGTGATTAGTAGATGATCAGGCGCTGCGCTGGTCGGGCAAATAACTGGTCTCATCATCGCAGCCATCCAGTAGCCACTTCAGTACTGACTCGCGGCTCTTGAGCATGGATTGATAGTGCTCGATCAGCATAGTGTTAGGCCGCGGATGCGCCTGCATTGCATTGATCCGGTCGGTCAAAAAGGCGATGTCCTGTTCCACCTTGATGCGTGCATTGCCGTGTGGGCTGAGCGCGCCATCAATCACCAAGCGATTGTCTTGCAGTTTCTTTTGAATAAAAGGCAACATAGTTTCACCACTCCCTCGCAGTTTAGGCATTGAGTATGGTTGTCGGTTGCACCGACTGCCAGTCGCCTGTAAGACTGATTGGTTACATTCTGTGCGCTGTTTATCGCTCTTATTTGATCGCCTACTGTATAGGGCGGCATTAGGGGCAGTGAGTGCTATTATTCAGGCAGTGCAGTTTTAGCAGCAGGATTTTTGGATTATGAGCGCTCCCGAATTCGACATTATTTTCCGCGGCGATATCGTCTTCGGCCACCAGTTGGCTGAAGTAAAGGCCAAATTGCAGCAGCTGTTCAAGGCTGATGCGGCCAAAATTGATGCCTTGTTTACCGGTCGTCCGGTGCCGCTCAAACGCAATCTGGATGAGGCAACTGCCAATAAATACCGCGATGCGCTGATTAAAGCGGGCGCCATGGTTGAGGTCTGCTCCAGCGATACCAGCCCCGCCAACGC
>NZ_JBRFPI010000198.1:0-8334 GCF_053579595.1 Cellvibrio sp. | reverse complement strand
GCGCGTTCACTCGCGGTGGTATCGGTGCGGGTGGTGGAAGTGATTCCTGGTAAATCGGTAATGGGTATCGAAATCCCCAATGCGCATCGCGAGATGGTGCGGTTGTCCGAGGTGCTTTCTTCTGAAGTCTACGATAACGCTAAATCGCCACTGACCATGGCATTAGGGCACGATATTTCCGGCGAGCCGATTGTTGCTGACCTCGCCAAAATGCCGCACTTGCTGGTGGCCGGTACGACCGGTTCGGGTAAGTCCGTAGGCGTCAACGTGATGTTGCTCAGTCTGCTGTACAAATCCACTCCTAAAGAAGTGCGCCTGATATTGGTAGACCCCAAAATGCTGGAGCTTTCGGTCTATGAAGGCATCCCGCATTTGCTCACCCCGGTTATCACCGATATGAAAGATGCCTCTAACGGTCTGCGTTGGTGTGTGGGTGAGATGGAGCGCCGCTATAAACTCATGTCCGCGCTGGGCGTGCGCAATCTCGCCGGTTATAACCGCAAGGTTGAGGATGCAGTTAAAGCGGGCGAACCGATTAAAGATCCACTGTTCAAGCCGGAAGAGAATTTTGACCCGGGTGCCGAAGTGGCGACGGCACCGGATTTGGCAGAATTACCGTTTATCGTGGTGGTGATCGACGAATTCGCCGACATGATGATGATTGTCGATAAGAAAAAAGTGGAGCAGCTGATCGCCCGTATAGCGCAAAAAGCCCGTGCGGCGGGTATCCATTTGATCCTCGCTACCCAGCGTCCTTCTGTCGATATCATCACCGGTTTGATTAAGGCCAACGTGCCTACGCGCATTGCGTTCCAGGTATCGTCCAAAATTGACTCGCGTACCATCCTTGATCAGGGTGGGGCAGACCAATTGCTGGGCCATGGCGATATGCTCTATCTGCCATCAGGAACCAGCGTACCTATCCGTGTTCACGGCGCTTTTGTGGATGACCATGAAGTGCATAAAGTGGTGGCTGACTGGAAAAAACGCGGTGCACCGCAATATATCGACGGCATCACCGATGATGACAACAATTCGATTCCCGTACCTGGCTTACCTAGCGAAGGTGGTGAAGATAGCGACGGCGAAACCGATGCACTTTACGATGAGGCAGTGCAGTTTGTGATTGAATCGCGCAAGGCTTCGATTTCCTCGGTGCAGCGCAAATTGCGCATCGGCTACAACCGCGCCGCGCGCTTGATTGAAACCATGGAAGCGGCAGGCGTGGTTTCCTCCGCCGGCCATAACGGCAACCGCGAGGTGTTGGTCGGCGGTGGGCGCGATTAGCGTATTATTTTTTATCAACTGAACTGTTTATCTCAGGTTCATCGCTACTCGCTAGGATCTACTGTAGTGCGATAGTGCACACAACCAAAACTCATATCCGGATTTTTTATGAAGATGTTTTCCCGTTTTTTGACTAGCTGTTTATTAGTAGCTTCCGTTGTCGTCCATGCTGCCGACGACCAAGCCGCCGCACAATTGCGCAAACAACTCGATGCAATGAACACCTTGCAGGGCGATTTTGTACAAACCACCTACGATAAAAAAGGTGCCGAGCAAGAAACCAGCAGTGGCAATTTTATGCTGATGCGCCCCGGCAAGTTTTATTGGAAAACCCTGGAACCCATGCAACAACTGCTGGTATCCAACAACAAAACGATTTGGCTCTACGACCCGGATCTTGAAACTGTCAACGAGCGCGCCTTCACCGACGACCTGCGCGAAACGCCTGCGTTATTGTTGAGTTCTGATATCGAACAATTGCGCAAAAGTTTTACCGTCACCCGCGATGAAAAAGACACGTCTGCTGAAAAATATACGCTGACTCCCAAAGTCACCGATGGCATGTTCCAACATTTAACGTTGGTATTTAAAGCGAATCAGCTTACCGAGTTTGCGATTCAAGATAGCCTCGGCCAACTCACCCGCTGCGTATTAACCAATGTGCAGCGCAACAAAACCCTGCCGGAAGAAAAGTTCTTTTTTCAACCGCCGGAGGGCGTCGAAATTTTGAAAGATTAAGCGCGTCATGGATCTTTTTGGTTCCTCTGCACCAGCTTATCAACCGCTCGCGGCGCGTATGCGCCCGCGCAACCTTGACGATTATATCGGTCAGGAGCATTTGCTCAGCGCCGGAAAACCCCTGCGTGAAGCCATCACTCGAGGCCAATTACACTCGATGATTTTGTGGGGGCCGCCGGGTGTTGGTAAAACCTCGCTCGCCAAATTATTTGCCGAGCAAGCCGATGCCCGGTTTGAATCTTTGTCAGCGGTGTTGTCCGGTGTAAAGGAAATTCGTGCAGCTGTCGCCAGCGCACAACAAGAGCGAATTTCCAGTCGCCGTAAAACGATTTTATTTGTCGATGAAGTGCATCGCTTTAATAAATTCCAGCAGGATGCATTCCTGCCTTATGTGGAAGACGGCACTTTTATTTTTATCGGCGCCACAACGGAAAATCCCTCGTTCGAATTAAATAACGCATTGCTTTCACGCTGTCGTGTATATGTGTTACGCGGCTTGCAACCAGAACAGTTAAGAGATGTATTGCTGCAGGCGCTCGACGATAGAGAGCGCGGCCTGGGCGGACACAATATTCGCATTGATGACGATACCCTGATGACGCTTGCACAAGCAGCCGATGGCGATGCACGCAAAGCGCTTAACTTGCTGGAAATTTCTGCTGATCTCGCCGAAGAAGAGGGCGACCATAAAGTCATCAACGCGCAAGTCATCACCGAAGTACTGGCCTCTGATGTTCGTCGCTTCGATAAAGGCGGCGATATTTTCTACGAGCAAATTTCGGCGCTGCATAAATCTGTGCGAGGCTCTTCACCAGACGGCGCCTTGTATTGGCTGGCGAGAATGCTCGACGGCGGCTGCGATCCACTTTACATCGCCCGCCGTGTAGTGCGTATGGCAAGCGAAGATATAGGCAATGCCGACCCGCGCGCGCTGCCGCTGTGTTTGTCCGCGTGGGATGTGCAAGAGCGTTTGGGCAGTCCGGAAGGGCAGTTAGCTATCGCCCAAGCCGTGGTTTATTTGGCCTGCGCACCCAAAAGTAATGCTGTGTATAATGCGTTCAACCAAGTGATGGCCGACGTGCGCAGCCAACCGGCTTACGATGTTCCCATGCATTTACGCAATGCCCCGACCAAGCTTATGAAAAGCATGGATTACGGTGCCGAATATCGCTACGCCCATGACGAGCCGGGCGCTTATGCAGCGGGTGAAAATTATCTACCGGAAGACATTGCCCAAGCGCGCTATTACCAACCGGTGGAGCGCGGATTGGAATTAAAAATCCAGGAAAAACTCGCGCACCTGCGCGAGCTTGATAAACAAAGTAAAAAGAAACGTTACAAAAAATCGCCCGGAAAATAATATGCAGTGGTTAGCAATCGCATTAGGTGGTGCTCTTGGGTCTGTACTCAGATTTGCTGCCGTGGGTTATTTAACGCCGCTGCTGAATTACCGTTTTCCGTTCGGCACGTTTGTGGTGAACATTGTCGGGTCGTTTTTAATCGGTGTTGCTTATGTACTCCTGGTAGAAAAAACCACTTTGCCCACAGAGTGGCGATTGTTTTTTATCACCGGAATTTTAGGCGGCTTCACCACTTTCTCAGCTTTCTCGTTGGAAATTTTACAGCTGTGGCAAGAAGGGCATGTATTCAATGCGCTTGTGTATGCCAGCAGCTCGGTGGTTCTGGGTTTGTTGATGGCCTTTGTTGGTATGGCATTAACTCAAAAGTTTTTTTAGATTGTAGCCCGCATGGAGTTTAACGAAATGCGGGGTTTTTGTTGGCAATTACTCCCCGTATTCCGCTAGGCTCCATACGGGCTACGGATAACATTTTTAACTTTAATACAGAAAATTACTCATCATGTTAGATTCAAAATTACTTCGCACCGCTACCGAACAGGTAGCCCAGGGTTTGGCCAAACGTGGCTATGAATTAGATGTTGCCAAAATTCAGGCGTTGGAAGAAACCCGCAAAGCGATTCAAATTAAAACAGAAAATTTACAAAGCGAACGCAACTCTATTTCCAAAGGTATCGGCAAAGCCAAACAAGCCGGTGAAGATGTTGCTCCTATGATGCAGGCAGTAGAAAACATCAAACAAGAATTGGCTACTGCGGAAGTAGAGTTGGCCAAAGTTCAGGCTGAGTGGGATGAGTTTGTCAATGCGATTCCTAATATTCCAGCAGACGAAGTGCCGAACGGAAAAAGCGAAGACGATAACGTAGAAGTGCGCACTTGGGGCACTCCACGCAGCTTCGAATTCCCCATTGTTGATCACGTTGATCTCGGTGCAAACCTCGCTGGTTTGGATTTTGAAACCGGCACCAAAATTACTGGCACTCGTTTTGCGGTGTTACGCGGCGGTGTTGCACGTCTGCATCGCGCGCTGGCTCAATTTATGTTGGATACGCATATCAACCAACATGGCTACGAAGAAGTTAATGTCCCTTTTATTGTGAATCGCGATTCACTTTTTGGTACTGGCCAACTGCCGAAATTCGAAGAAGATTTATTCAAACTGACTGATGACCGGGAGTTCTATTTAATCCCAACGGCAGAAGTGCCGGTTACCAATATTTATCGCAACGAAATTATCGATGAGGCCCAACTGCCGATTAAATTGGTCTGCCACTCACCTTGTTTCCGTTCCGAAGCGGGCAGCTATGGTCGCGATACCCGTGGCATGATTCGCCAGCATCAGTTCGAAAAAGTAGAGCTGGTTAAATTTGTACGTCCAGAAGAATCCGATGCGGCGCTGGAAGCACTGGTTGGTCATGCGGAAACGATTTTGCAGAAACTCGGTTTGCCACACCGCACGGTAATATTGTGTGGCGGTGATATTGGTTTTTCTTCTGCCAAAACCTACGACATCGAAGTCTGGGTTCCTTCACAAAATAAATACCGCGAGATTTCATCCTGCAGCAGTTTCCGCGATTTCCAGGCGCGGCGCATGATGGCTCGCTACCGCAACAAAGAAACCGGCAAACCTGAATTGCTGCACACGTTAAACGGTTCTGGTTTAGCTATCGGCCGCACCTTGCTCGCCGTAATGGAAAATTATCAGCAAGCAGATGGCAGCGTTATTGTTCCGGAAGTGTTGCGTCCTTATATGGGTGGCACTGAAGTGCTGGTGCCAGTTAAAAAGTAACATTAACTGGGCTCCGCCCATATTCTGCGGATTCGTTGATTTTAGGGTGGGTGGAGCTATGCGATACCCACCTTTTTTATTGAAAAAATTTCAACAACTGCTGTTGTTGGACTATATATTTTTCGATGCCGTTGTTATGGAATTATTATGGAATATTTCCCCGTCTTTCTCGATTTAAAAAACCGCCTCTGCTTGTTAGTAGGCGGCGGTGATATCGCAACGCGCAAAGGTCGTTTGCTTTCCAAAGCGGGTGCGCGTTTACGTGTGGTTGCGCCGGAAATTTCCACTGAGCTGCGCGAATTGGTGGCGCAAAACAATGGCGAGTTGCGTGAGCGTGAATATCAGTCCAGCGATTTAAATGATTGCGTCATCGCGATTGCCGCAACGGATATTGAATCGCTCAATGAACAAATTTCTGCCGATGCCAAAGCGCGCAATCTGCCGGTCAATGTGGTTGATAGCCCTGCGCTTTGTACCTATATTACTCCTGCTATTATTGATCGCTCGCCCCTCGTGATTGCCATTTCCAGTGGCGGTGAATCACCCGTGCTTGCACGCTTGATTCGCGCGAAATTGGAAACCTTGATTCCCACCAGCTATGGCCGCCTTGCACAAATCGCCAGCAGTTGGCGCGATCGCGTCAAAGCACGTTTTGATGATAGCGATAGTCGCCGCCGGTTTTGGGAAAAAATTCTGCAAGGCCCTGCCGCTGAACTTGCATTAAATGGTCAGGAAGAAGCAGCAGAAAACATTATTGCAAACGAAATTGCGAGAGATGATCAGACTATTACCCAAGGTGAAGTCTATTTGGTCGGCGGCGGTCCGGGTGATCCTGAATTATTAACACTGCGCGCATTGCGTTTAATGCAGCAAGCTGATGTGGTGCTCTATGACCGTTTGGTGTCTGATGGTGTGATGGAATTAGTGCGCCGCGATGCTGAGCGAATTTATGTTGGAAAACGCCGCAGTGAACATGCGATGGAACAGGAAAATATCAATCAGCTGTTGGTTTATCTCGCCAAACAAGGTAAGCGTGTGTTGCGCTTAAAAGGGGGGGACCCATTTATTTTTGGGCGCGGCGGTGAAGAGATTGAATTGCTCGCGCAAAATAATATTCCCTTTCAAGTGGTGCCGGGTATTACAGCGGCATCGGGTTGCTCGGCTTACGCAGGCATTCCGCTAACGCATCGTGACTACGCACAGTCAGTGCGTTTTGTTACAGGGCACTTAAAATCTGACAACACAAACTTGCAGTGGCCAGAGTTAGCCAATCCAACCCAAACACTGGTGTTTTACATGGGCTTGGTAGGATTAAAAGAGATTTGTGAATCCTTGATCAGTCATGGCCGTGTATCGACTACACCTGTAGCTTTGATTGAAAAGGGAACTACACAGGAGCAGCGGGTATTGATTTCTGATTTAGCGTCGATTGCTGATGTGGTTGCCGCAAATGATGTGCATGCCCCCACGCTGTTTATCGTTGGAGAGGTTGTGAGGTTACACGATAGTTTAAAATGGTTTGAACCTGGTATTTAAGTTAAGCACTGCCTCCCTAAAAATAAGGGGATATTTGAAAGCCTCCCTCGCACAACGAGGGAGGCTTTTTTTATTACTGCGATGCCGAATTGGAAGGTTTGGTTTTTATCCAGGAGATAAGAGCGGAGCCGCCGATTAGCAATGCAACTGTTGCGAGCGAAATTCCAGTCGGAATTTTATAAATATCAATCAACAACATTTTAATACCGATAAATACCAACACCAATGACAGTCCATACTTAATGTAGGTAAATCTATCGGCCATATCTGCCAGCAAAAAGTACATGGCTCTTAACCCGAGAATGGCAAAAATGTTTGATGTCAGAACGATAAACGGATCAGACGTAATCGCAAAAATTGCTGGGATTGAATCAACAGCGAAAATTACATCTGAAATTTCCACCATAATTAATACCAGGAAGAGAGGAGTCATTAACTTCACCCCATTTACTATCACAAAAAAACGTTCACCGTCCAAATGATCGCTGATCGCAAAATGGCGTTTTAGCCAATTGAGTATGGGGTTGTTGTTGAGGTCCATTTCCTTGTCTGCCATCCACCACATTTTGATACCGGTGATTAGCAGGAATGCGCCGAATACATAGAGTAACCAGTGAAAATGCGCGAGCAACCAGACACCGGCGAAGATCATTATGGTGCGTAAAATAATCGCGCCCAAAACACCGTAGGTGAGCACACGTTTTTGCAGTTCAAACGGAATGGCAAAAAAATTAAATAACATTAGCCAAACAAACACGTTATCTACCGCAAGTGATTTTTCAATCAAGTAACCGGTGAGGTATTCCAATGTTTTGCTGGTGGCAAATTCGCGGGTGTAGTTGGCATCCAGATAAAACCACAGGCCTGCGCCAAAGCTTAATGCCAGCCCCACCCACACGAGCGACCAGCTGGCAGCTTCTTTGAGCGAGACGCGGTGTTGCTTTCCGCCGCCGACAAAAATCAAATCAATCGCGAGTACAACTAGCACAATCGCGAAAAATGCCAGCCACATCCACCAGGTGCCGATAGATTGAAACGAGCTGGTTGCATCGGTAAGGGCTTGTGTGGGCGGTGTGCCGGAGAGAGACGAAAAAGTAAGGATATTTATCATGGAAGCTCCATCAAGGTCAGTTTAATTGACACAATGACGGGCAAATCAGGAATGTACGAAAGCCTTTGTCATTGCGACAAAGGTCTCGTTTACAAGATGTTCTCTTGCCCGCGCGACCGGAGCTTTGACTCGTATTGACGACCTGCGCGGTGATAACTACTCCCCTTCGTGAGCCGGATTATTAAAAAAAACCAGTGTTTCAGTCAAGAGTTTTTATGTTGGATAACGCGCCAGCAATGGCATTGATTTCTACGTGGGGGTTGAAATAACGTCTTGGTTAAAATGTGACCTGAGAGCCAGAAATATGTTGTTATTGGTTTTAAGGTTAAAGAAATCCAATACTCTGCCGATAAATTGACTGCAGCGTGAGTATTTAGACGCAACAGGAATCCCTATGGTATATCTAGGCCCCATTCAACCACGACCGGCATCGGTAAAGGCACCCAGTCGCCCTGCAGCGACGACAGCAGTTAGTGCCTATCTCAATGAGCCCCAGAAAGGCGATCGCTCTGCTG
>NZ_JBRFPI010000197.1:0-8334 GCF_053579595.1 Cellvibrio sp. | reverse complement strand
ATTTGTAACCCTATGCGAACAATTGGGTGTGAGCGATTCTGTACTTTCCAAACACATTAAATCGCTTGGCGATGCGGATTATGTGGTTGTTAACAAAAAAAACAGCGATGGAAGGCAGAGAACCTGGTTGTCACTCTCATCTAAAGGACGCAAGGCGTTTGCAGGGCATGTTGAGGCGCTGAGGGGAATTGTGGGGTGAGAAATTTGTTAAGTAATCAACAATAGTCATTGACTGAGCACAACAGCAAATGCGGAAAAATATTCGCCTTGATTGTCGATGCTTGCCCTCATAGAAATCGAATTCGCAGTGTAACTTGCACTATAATTCCCGCTTTCGTTTTCACCCTGAGCGATTCCATGTCCGTCTACACCATTCTCGCCGCCCCTATTGCATCAACCACTGAAGAAAAAAACAGTGAATTTTTAACATTTCTACACCCTGTTACTTCGCGTGATGAAGCGATGGCACATGTTGAATGCTACCGAAAACAATATCCCGATGCGGCCCATGTGTGCTGGGCATATGTGATCGGAAATACCCGCCAGCCGCAGACACAAGCATTTAGCGATGACGGCGAACCTTCAGGCACGGCGGGAAAACCTATGTTGCATGTGCTCACTGAACGCGACGTGGGTAATTCACTCGCTGTAGTAGTGCGATATTTTGGTGGAGTAAAATTAGGGGCGGGCGGATTGGTGCGCGCCTACTCGGGTGCAGTCTCTGCAGCAGTGAATTGCGCGCAATTAGTGGAGGTGACACCCTGCGTCCAACTTCACATCGCAGTGGATTTCGCCAAAGAAACAAAAATTCGCCATTTGGTGAATATCTATGACGGGCAAATATTGAATGTGGATTATGCGACGCGCGTTACCCTGGATATTAGCTTGGCCGCCGCGCAAGCGGAATTGTTTACGCAGCAGGTGATCAATGAAACAGCTGGCGATGCGGTTGTTACCATTGATAATTGAGTAGTTACCACCCCCCCTTTATGATTTCGTACCCACCACATTGAACCCCGCCATGAAATATCCTCCTGCGTTAATCGGTATTATTTGTATTCTTGTTGGCACCTTTTGTTTTGCAGCAAAAGGGATTGTCATCAAACTCGCGTATCAATATGGAATCACCGCTACGCCATTGCTGGCATTGCGTATGTTATTTGCAATTCCATTTTATGCGGCGGTTGCGCTCTGGTTGCAAACCCAACAACTCACACCACTCGCAAAAGGTGATGGCTGGAAAATCATTGGGCTGGGATTGTTGAGTTATTACGTCTCCAGTCTGCTCGATTTTATGGGGCTGCAATATATCTCGGCGGGCTTGGAGCGATTGATTTTGTACATCTATCCAACACTGGTGTTATTGATGTTGGCATTTTGGAAAAAGGAAAAAATAACACGTAAAACAAAAATTGCATTGGCACTGGCTTATGCAGGCATGTTGTTGGTATTTATTCAGGATTTACGCTTAACCAGCGAATGGAACTACACTTTGCTGGGTACGGGTCTGGTTATCCTGAGTACCATTTTCTTCGCTTTATTTGTCGTCCTGGCGGGCGATACGATTCCCAAAGCCGGTGCCAGCCGTTTCACGGCTTACGCCATGCTATCCGCTTGTGTAGGCGTGATACTGCACAGTTTAACGCTGGAAGGTGTTGCTAACCTTAAGCAACCGCAACCGGTATATGTTTTAGCTATTATTCTTGCGTTCTTTTGTACTGTTATTCCCAGTTTTTTAATGAACAAGGGCATTAGTGTTATTGGCAGTGGCCGTGCGGCAATTCTTGGTAGTATTGGCCCGGTGATTACTTTATTTCTTGGCGCCCTGATATTGCATGAGCCCATTACACTGGTGCAATTACTCGGAGCTTTACTGGTGATTAGCGGTGTTACCCTCGCCACCAGAAAATAGCAGTGTTGTAAGGGAGTGATCAATGAATGACTAAAGAAATCGAACTGCAAAAATCAAAACGCCTCGCTATGTATTTTCTGGCGTTTGCCGCGTTCACTTTTATTATTACGTTATTTTTGCCTGCCGAGCGATGGTGGGTCGGATTAATGAGGGCGATATCTGAAGCGGCTATGGTGGGCGCGCTGGCAGACTGGTTTGCGGTAGTGGCGCTGTTCAAACGCGTCCCCATTCCAATGGTCTCTGCGCACACCGAAATCATTCCCAAAAATAAGGATAAAATTGCAGATAATCTAGCGCTGTTTGTGCGTGAAAAATTTCTGGATGTGGAATCCATTGTTGCGCTCATTCAAAAACACGATCCTGCACAAAAAGCGGCAGATTGGTTGTGTGCCGCCGACAACACCAAAAAACTGGGCAACTATTTAGTCAAAATAACCGCAGGCATGCTCGATTTTATCGAAGATGCCGCTGTGCAAAAATTCATGACTAAAGCGATTCATGCCATGCTGGATAAAATCGATTTATCCCAATCTGCTGGCATGCTCCTGGACGTCATGACTAAAAATAATCGCCACCAGGCCCTGCTTAACGAAGGGATTAATCAGTTTGCATCAATTTTAGCCGAGGACGAGACGCAGACCTTTATCGCCGAAGGAATTGTTGACTGGCTTAAAGATGAACATCCGGTTGCCGAAAAAATTATGCCTTCAGGTTGGGTTGGTCGCACCGGAGCTGACATTGCAATTAAAGCAGCGAGCCGCTTATTGAATGAGATCAACGAGAACCCTGACCATCAACTGCGCATTAAATTTGATGGCTACACCAACGATTTTATTGCACGCTTGAAAACAGATCCCGAGTTTTTTGAAAAGGCAGAGGAAATCAAACGCTACTTAAAAAATGATGAAACCTTTAATACCTATATGGGTGAACTCTGGTGCGATTTAAAAGACTGGCTCAAACGCGACTGTGCAGATGAGAATTCCGTGCTGCATCAAAAAATCAGTGCTGCCGGTCAATGGTTAGGGGAAACCCTGGCGCATGATGCAAATTTACGCCAATCCCTTAATCAACATATGGAAGACGCAGCAAAAAAAATGGCTCCGGATTTTGCACAATTCCTAACGACACATATCCGGGATACGGTGAAAGGCTGGGATAGCAAAGAAATGTCACGCCAGATTGAATTGAATATAGGCAAAGATCTGCAATATATCCGCATCAACGGCACCATCGTGGGTGGATGTATAGGTTGCCTGCTTTATTTGATATCCCATGCGCAGGAACTTTTTCAGTTTTTATTTTAATCGCGCTGTCGATTTCCCCAAACACCGTTCGACTATTGGGTAGCAAGTAACAAAACCCACCCTAAACATTGGTTTATATAGGAGATACCACAATGAAAGTCATGGTCATAGTAAAAGCATCGCCCGGTTCTGAAGCGGGGAAAATGCCCACTGAGGCGCTGATGACAGCGATGATGAATTTTAATGAGGAGCTGGTAAAAGCCGGCATTATGGAATCGGGCGACGGGCTTAAGCCCAGCAGCCAAGGCTTGCGTGTGCGCTTTAGCGGCGACAAGCGGGTAGTGACGACTGGCCCCTTTACTGAAACAAATGAATTAATTGCCGGTTATTGGATTTGGAATGTGAAATCCATGGAAGAGGCCGTTGAGTGGGTGAAGAAATGCCCTAATCCGATGGAAGAGGAAGAGTCGGATATCGAGATCCGCACCTTTTATGAGATCGAGGATTTTGCAGTTGCTGACCCCGATGGCGTATCACGAGAAAAAGATGCTGCATTGCGCCAAGCACTGGCCATGCAAAAAGTAGAAGTGAACAACTACTTATTTTTCTCTGGACGCTGCGATGAAGCCTTGGCGTTTTACCAACAACATTTAAGTGCGGACATTAAATTCCTGATACGTTTTAACGAGAGCCCTGATGCTGTTCCCGAGGGAATGCTTCAAGACGGTTTTGAAAATAAAGTCATGCATGCTGAATTTAGCCTCGGCAATGTGCGGGTAATGGCATCTGATGGTTGCAATGATGTGGAGAAATTCAGTGGATTTCGCCTGGCACTGAATGTTCCTGATGAAGATGAAGCTCGCCGTATTTTTTCCGCACTTGCGAGCAACGGTGGAAAAGTAGATATGCCTCTGATGAAAACCTTTTGGTCTCCGCTCTACGGGCAGGTCACTGACCAATTTGGTGTGGGTTGGATGGTGATGTTGCCGGGTGAAGAACCCGCGCAATAACCAATGCAAAAAATAAAACTGGCAGGGCATTGGTGCACACTATCTGCGCCAATTTCCTGCCGGTTTTTTTCAACCAGGATTATTTTTCAACCAGTTCGCATTGCCTATGAATAACAGAACTCAGTGCAATCATTAACAAGCCGCTTATCAACAATATGAATAGTGATGGTTCAGGAACCGATGTGGAATAGTCGTAAAATAAATTATCCACCACAGCGCCCGTTCTTAATCCATAAAAGGCTTCCAGTGTAATAAAAGAAATCCCCTCGGGTGCATAAAAACTCACTAACTGATTATCGATATAAGGTGTTTCATTGTAAGGGCCTGCATAACCTGATGTTTGCTGTTGTGCGAGCCAACCATCTTCGCCAAAGGCATTGAGAAATACAGCCTGCTCGTGTGCCGCACTGACATACATACTGACATAGGTTGGCAAGTTCCCAACAAATCGGAGCAATAAAAAATTACTCCCGAGCAGCTGGTTGTCATTGGTGCCATCAGGAAAGGATTGACCTACCAAAAAACCGCCATCAATCAATAAACCTTTATCGAGATACTGGTCAGTGAGTGGATTATCAGAAAAATGGGGAAATAATTCATCAGCAGGGACGTATTGAATGTCGTCAAAATCAATCATAACTGCATTGGCGGAGCTTGCTCCTGTCAGTACCAATGCAACTACCGCAGGAAAGGTCATTTTTTTTAGTTGCTTCGCAATACAAGAAAATATGGCACCCATAATAACCTCCGATCTTTTTTGTGAAGAGATTGCGAGTCACTGTATCGCAGGATTAGCTTAAAACAGGCACCACGCTAACAGAAAAATTTTAATGTTCTTGTGATTCGCAACGACTTTTTACAAAAAGACCTGCCATAAATGACAATATAATTATTATCGGAATGAAAATTTATTTTTTAGCGCCATTGTCTCCCATACTGCTACCACAACCAGAACTCCCGTAGTGACCGCACTCAATGCCAATGCAGAGAAATGGTGATGGGTGGCGAGCGGTATAGCAGCGAGCAGCAACACCAAACCAACCATGTGTGACAAAGGTGGCGTACGACGGTCATTGGTCACCCATTTAAACAACATGCAGCCCAATAGATACAGCGCAGGGCCGCCGATAATGGCCGCTACCCCCGCTGGAGTTACATGGTCGGGATGGGCGAGCACCAGTTCGTCGGCCACCGCGCAGACAATAATGCCCGCTACAATCGGCGCGTGCATGTAAGTGTAAGCGAGGCGCGCCTGGCTGCCGGGGTCGGCAGAGTACAGGATGCGGTGGTGGGCACGCTGCAAACCTGAATCAAAATAAATCCACCAGAGTGCGATTGAACCAATCACCGCCACCAAAAATGCGGCGATAACATTGGTATTCCACTCTTGGTCTGCAAAGGTTGCACCGGTCACCAGCAGCGATTCACCCAGCGCAATAATCACAAATAAGGCACAGCGCTCAGCCATGTGGTTGCCTTCCACATCCCAATCGGTTGTGCTTGAACGCCCCAAACCCGGCACCCAAAAAAGTGCGGCAGGTGAAATAAATTCAATAAAAAAAGCGATGCACCAGAGGATAAAACGCTGCTGCCCTTCCGCAAATCCACCAGCGAGCCAGAACACGGCCGAGAGGCACAACCAGATAAAAATGCGCTGGAAACTGCGCACAAAATTGCGCGCGCTGTTGCGGATCGCGTAGAGGAAAAATGCTGTGCGTCCCACTTGCATACACACATAAGCACAGGCAAATAATAATCCGCGCTCGCCAAACGCATCGGGAATGGAGGCAGACATCAACAAGCCAGCAAGCATCAACGCAAACAAACACAAACGCACTGGCAAGCGGTCAGGATCCAACCAGTTAGTAACCCAGGAGGTGTAGATCCATACCCACCAGACGGCGAGCAAAAGCAAAAAATGTTTGATCGCGCCGTCGAGTGTTAAATGTGCGAGCAGTGAATGGGAGATTTGGGTGATGGCAAATACAAATACCAAATCGAAAAACAGTTCAACCATAGTGACCTTGCCACTTTGGTTACTACTACCCTGATCACCGCCGCGAGCGCGAAGTAAAGACAACATCCATTATTTTCCTTTTTGCAAATGCGTGAGCCGCCACCAGGTAAGCAACGCGGCCGCAGCAGGAACACCAAATACCAACAGGAAGATGGGCAACTCTTGCATAAAGGTATAGCCCGCGTGATTGATGCCGATCCACATATTGATTGCCGCTATGACAAACCAGAGCGGAATAAAGAGCAGCTCCGCTTTGGCCATGGGTTTTACCCCGGCACCGGCAAATACCCGCGCAACCAACTGGCAAAAAAATAGCAATACAAAGCCACCGACCAAAACCATAAGTGTGTGCATAGCGACCCCTATTGAAAAATGACGTTAACAAACAATATTAATTGTGCTGCAGATTCAAACCGAGTGCTACCAATTCCGTCATAGCGGTTAATTCGTCACCCAGTTTATCCACTATTTCTTGCTGCCACTCCCCCGTGTGCAACTGCTGTTCCAGATTAAAACAAATAATTTCCAACTGGCTCATGCCCAAACTGCCCGCCAGGGATTTTAACGAATGCACCTGATTAAGCGCCTCCGCTTGATTGTTTTCCAGCAGTGCGGCTAACTGCACAGGAAACTCTGCGCGCTCACGTGCAAAACGTTCAAGCAGGCGGCGATAGAGCGCTTCATTGCTCATTAAATTATGCAGCGCGCGCGCCGTGTCGATTCCGCCATTGTGCAAAAATTCAAAACTGCTGGCTTTGGGTACCAGATCATCGGCAACACGACAGGCGTGCCCCCACTGCTCCAAGACACGGTGCAATTGCGCAGGCTCAATCGGTTTGGATAAATAATCATCCATACCCGCCGCAAGATAAGCTTCTTTATCACCCGGCAAAGCATTAGCGGTTACCGCAATAATCGGCAAATGTTTTCCTTCGGCCAATTCACGGATACGCGCGGTGGCTTGAACGCCGTCCATACCCGGCAATTGAATATCCATCAGCACCAGATCAAAAGCTTGCTGCGGGATAATGTCGATGGCTTCTGGCCCCGAGCCAACACAGATAGCTGTCGCCTCCATGGATTCGAGCAACGATAAAATAATTTCCTGATTGAGCAAATTATCTTCCACCACCAAAATGCTGCAGTTAATGGGTGATAATTTTTTGGTGCTGGTACCGGGCTGCAAAATATTGGGCGCTGGGGCGCGATTATTTTTTTCCAATTGCACACGCAAATGGAAACAACTGCCCTGCCCTTCGGTGCTTTTGACATCAATGCGCGCCTGCATTAAATCCGCCAGATTTTTACAAATCGACAAGCCCAAACCCGTGCCTTCAAAACGGCGTGCGCTGGAGGAATCCACCTGTTGGAATGGCTGAAATAAATTTTGCACTTTTTCAGCATCAATCCCGATCCCGGTATCTTCCACCTCAAATAATAATTCGACGCGCTCTTGCCAATCGCGCACTTTGGTTACCCGGATACTGATGCTGCCGTGATCAGTAAACTTCACCGCGTTTGCACAGAAGTTAATCAGGATTTGGCCAAGTCTGAGTGAATCACCCAGTAGCACCTTGGGAATTTGCGCATCGATTTCCACATTCACCTGCAGGCCTTTTGCCGCTGCTTTATCCCACACCAGATCGACTGTTTTATCCACCAATTGATCGATGGAAAATTCACTGTGATCGAGCGTCAGCTTACCCGCCTCCATACGCGAGAAATTTAAAATATCATTAATAATTTGCAGCAAATGCTCACCTGAGTCGCGCATTTTTTCCAGATAAGTGCGCTGCTTGGGTTCGGGTTTACTGGCGAGGGCAATATGCGCGAGACCGATAATCGCATTGAGCGGCGTGCGAATTTCATGGCTCATATTGGCCAGGAATTCGGCTTTGGTTTGGGACGCGGCCAGTGCTTCATCTTTAGCAGACATTAATTCATGGGTGCGCTCATTGATCATGTGCTCCAGATTTTGGTTGACCTCTTCCATGCGCTGGTTAGCTACTATGCGCTCGGTGACATCGACCCAAATACAGGTGATCGCTTGCGGCTCTTGCCCCTTGGTGTGGATGATTGGGAAACGCACTATGCGGTAGTAGCGTGGATTGCCGTCGGGGTGGCGCAGTTCGGAGACAACATCATTCC
>NZ_JBRFPI010000196.1:0-8335 GCF_053579595.1 Cellvibrio sp. | reverse complement strand
GCGATAAGATCTCAGGCCCCCTGCTCGACCCCATCGACATGCACGTGCCAGTCCGCAGCCTTCGCCAGGGTGAATTACAAAACAAAACCCAGGGCGATAACAGCAGTGTGATCCGGGCGCGGGTGGAACAGGCGCGCGCGCGACAAATCGCGCGGCAGGGTAAAGCCAATCACCAACTCAGTGCACCAGAGCTGGAGCACCACTGCGTATTAACCGAAGGCGATAAGGCGCTGCTGGAACAAGCGATTAACAAATTGGGTTTATCGACCCGCGCTTATCACCGAGTGCTGAAACTGGCACGCACGCTGGCCGATATGGCAGCGCGCGATAATGTAAACACTGTGGATATCAGTGAAGCACTGAGTTACCGCACCCTTGATCGCCAGAGCAGTAATCAATAAAGATTAATTGAGCAGCAGATGTTGGTGTGATGCCGACATTTGCAGCCAGTTGATAATTTCAGCGTAGGATTTGGGTGCAGAAAAATAATAGCCCTGCATTAAATCGCAGCCCATTTCCTTAAGCCATTCTTTTTGCTCTTTGGTTTCTACACCTTCAGCGACAACTAGCTTCCCAAGATTGTGTGCAAGCGTAATCATGGCCGATACCAAACGTTTATCGGTATGGCTGCGATTTAATTCCTGCAAGAAACTCAAATCGATTTTTACCGTGCTGATCGGCAAGCGCTGTAAATGCAGCAGCGATGAATTGCGCGCGCCAAAGCTGGCGAGTAAGAAATTAATACCAAAAAATGACAGCGGCCGCATGCATAACGAAACCAGTTCAATATTGTCAGCAAAAACTGTTTCGGAAATTTCAAATTCGATATCGCCAGGCTGAATATCGTTGTCAGCAAAAATGCGGGCAACTTCGTGCACCAGATTGTCATCTTTAAATTGGCGCATGGATAAATTGATCGCCATCATCAATGGACCATCCCAAAACTCCTGTAACAATTTTAAATCGTTGCACGCCTGGCGAATGGCCCAATAACCCAACGCGTTGATGATGCCTGTCTCTTCAGCGGTGGCGATAAAATCACTCGCATTTAAAATTCCCATACCGGGTTTGTCCCACCGCAGCACTGCTTCAAGGGCGATCACCTTGCCAGTACTCACATCCACACGCGGAGTGTAATGCAGGACAAACTGCTGTTTTCTAAGGGCTGCGCGCAAATCGGACTCAAGCCGCAATTGACGGCGTACGTCCTGGTTCATCATTTCGGTAAAAAAGCGATAGCTACTGCCGTCTTCCTGTTTGGCTTTGTACATCGCCATATCTGCATGCTTAAGTAATGTGTCGGCATCGCGACCGGCTTGCGGATAAATCGCAATGCCAATACTGCAACCCACCACCACTTCATGGCCATTAATTTCGGCGGGCTGTTCAATTGCCGCGATAACTTTTTCAGCGATGTGAGCAACATCAGTATTGACCGCAATTTTTTGCAACAACAACGTGAATTCGTCGCCACCCATACGCGCGACTGAATCGCTGCGACGCAAACACGCATTTAATCGCTCGGCACAGATGCGGATAATCGCATCGCCCGCATCGTGGCCAAAATTGTCGTTCACTTGTTTAAAGCCGTTGAGGTCGATAAACATCAGCGTAAAACTGGCGTTGTCGCGTTCGGCCAAATTAATCGCATGTTCGAGGCGGTCGCGGAATAAAATGCGATTGGGCACATCGGTGAGCGGATCGTAATGCGCGAGGCGTGTGAGGTGTTGTTCGGTTTGTTTGCGCTCTATGGCATAGCGCAGGGTGCGCTCTAATAACAGGTGATCGATTTGGCCTTTAATTAAATAATCCGCCGCGCCCGCGCGGATAGCTTCGCGGTCAACTTCGGTTTCCATTTCATCCGTCATCACCACAATGGGTGTCTGACAGGCTTGCACGCGCGCCGCATTGAGCAGGTCGCGGGCGTTGGTGTCGCCCCAGTAATAATCGAGCAGCGCCACATCAAATTCTTGCGATAAAATTTTATTGAGTGCGATATCCAGCTGGTCGCACCAGACAAGTTCGTACTCTACTTGGCGAATATGTGACAAAACCTCGGCAATGAGCAGGTACTCGCCCTGTTCACGGTCGATAAATAAAATTTTTGTCTTATTCCCCATCTCTCCCGATCCCTTTTAACTCGCGTTTTTATCCGAGTCGTTTGGCACTAATTTTTGCACCCAAAGCACAACAATGGTAACAGTCGCTTCAGGCAAACAAAACGCTTGCTATATAACAAATAACCGCTACAAACTTTCCGCGCTGAGCTTGTGGTTATAGCGTCCAAGATCGCCGTTGCAAGCGCAGGCGGGCTTGTTAGAATGCTCGCCCATCTGCTCAAGGCCGCCACTGTGACCCAACTCAACCCCCGCCAAAAAGAAGCCGTGCTCTATATTGATGGCCCCTGCCTGGTGTTGGCCGGTGCGGGCAGCGGCAAGACCAGTGTGATCACGCGCAAGATCGCCTACCTGATTGAGCAGTGCGATATGCCCGCGCGTCACATAGCCGCACTGACCTTTACCAATAAAGCTGCACGCGAGATGAAAGAGCGCGCCAGCAAACTGGTCAAAGGCAGCGCCTCCAGAGGCCTGACGGTTTCCACCTTCCACAACCTCGGCTTGAACATCATTCGCCGCGAGCACAAAAGCCTCGGTTTCAAACCCGGCTTCTCCATTTTTGACTCTGAAGATGCCCGCTCGCTGCTCAAGGAGCTGATGCTCAAAGAGGGCGATCTGGATAACGACCATATCGATCTGGTGCAAAACCAAATCTCCAACTGGAAAAATGATCTGGTCAATCCGGCACGCGCCTTGAGTATGGCGCAAAGCCCCGGCGAGCAGACCATCGCAATTATTTACAAGCGCTACAACCAGGCGCTGCGCGCCTATAACGCGGTGGACTTTGACGACCTAATCCTGATCCCGGTCGAGCTATTCCAAACCAATGCCGAGGTGCTCGCCCGTTGGCAGCGCAAAATCCGCTACCTGCTGGTGGATGAATACCAGGACACCAACTCCAGCCAGTACTTGCTGGTTCAGCTTATCGTCGGCAACCGCGGTGCACTCACCGTGGTGGGCGATGACGACCAATCCATCTATGCCTGGCGCGGTGCGCGGCCGGAAAACATGAGCCTGCTCAAGCAGGATTACCCCAGCTTGCGGGTAATCAAACTGGAACAAAATTACCGTTCCACCAGCCGCATCCTGCGCGTAGCCAACCATCTGATCGCCAACAACCCGCACGAATTCGACAAGGCGCTCTGGAGCGAGATGGGCCTGGGCGATCCAATCCGGGTAATCCGCTGCAAAAACGAAGAGGCTGAGGCCGAGCGCGTAGCTACGGAGATCATCACCCAACGCTTACAGAAGCAATACAAATTCCGCGACTTTGCCGTGCTCTACCGCGGCAACCACCAGGCGCGTCTGCTGGAGATGAAACTGCAACATCACCAGATTCCCTACAAGATGAGCGGCGGTTCATCGTTTTTTGGCAAAACCGAGATCAAGGATGTCATGGCCTACTTGCGCCTGATCGTCAACCCGGATGACGACAACGCTTTTTTGCGCATCATCAACACCCCGCGCCGCCAGATTGGTACCAGCACCCTGGAAGCCCTGGGCGGTTATGCGAGCGAACGCGAAATCAGTTTATTTGCTGCTCTCGATGAGCTGGGCTTACAGAGTCGCATTCCCGAGAAAAACCTGGAACGTTTGCAGCGTTTTGCGCACTGGATCAAACAAGTTGGCGAGAATTGCCGCGGGGACAATCCCGTCAGCGCAATCCGTGAAATGCTCAGCGACATAGACTACGAAGGCTGGCTGTACCAAAATTCCAACACCCCCAAAGCCGCCGAAAAGCGGCTGGAGAATGTATTTTATTTGGTCGAGTCACTGCAAAAGAGCCTCGACAAAACTGCCAATGACGATGAAGACGAAGAGTCGCGCATTGAGGACGCCATCGCCAAATTGGTGCTGCGCGACCTGATGGAGCGGCAGGAAGAAGAAGACCTGAGCGACCAGGTACAGCTGATGACTCTGCATGCCTCCAAGGGTCTGGAGTTCCCCCACGTGTTTATGGTGGGTATGGAAGAAGACTTGCTGCCGCATCGCAACAGTATTGAAGACAATAATATTGAAGAAGAACGACGCCTGACCTATGTGGGTATCACCCGCGCCCAGCGCACCCTGAGCATGACCCTCGCGGGCAAGCGCAAACAGTTTGGCGAGATGAGCGAAACCACCCCCAGCCGCTTTTTGGATGAGCTTCCAAGAGAGGATGTGGAATGGGAAGGCTTTGGCGAGCAGAGCGAGGCCAAGAACCTGGCCAAGGGTGAAGAGACCTTATCCAGCCTGCTCAACCTGTTCGACTAAAACTGCGCTCAATACCTCTACCGCAAAAACAACAAAGGCGACCCAAGGTCGCCTTTGTCACATCGCCGCAGCCGATTACTTGCTGCCATCGATCATATAATCCACCGCACTTTTTATTTCATCATCGCTACAAGCGGCACACATACCCTTGGGTGGCATGGCATTGAAACCGCCAATCGCGTGGGTATAGAGTATATCTTTACCTTTGGCCGCACGTGGCGCCCAGTCAGCAGCGGTACCGTATTTAGGCGCGCCCATAACACCTGCAGAGTGGCAGGTAGTGCAGAAACCCGCATACACATCCTTGCCGGACTTTGGACCTGCTGCTGCGGCAGGTGCCGGGGCGGCAGCACATTCATCACCCTGCATACAGGTGCTGCCCACAGGAGCAATGCGCGCCTGGACTTCATCGTCATTGGCAACGGCAGTACCGCTCACCATCGCGGTCATTAACAGGATTCCGAACAATTTTTTCATGTGGCTCACGGCGTTTTCCTCGTTAGTATAAGGCCGCTGAAACTCTGTTCCAGCATGCCCGTTGTAAATTCGGGGGGATATCTGGCGATCTTTGGGCGCGCATTATAGCGGCAAATACCCACACAGGCGATGGCAGTATTTAATAGTCGTTACAAGAATCTTATGGCGATTTGATCTGCCACAACCAACTGTTATGCTTATTGCCACGACTTATACCTCCGCATAGGATTCTGGCCGGTATGGAATATAACAGCGTCACCTTTGTTGCCTACTTTAGCGCTGCAGTCGTTTCTGCCCTGCTGACAGCTACCTATTTGTTCCAACTGGTGCGCAAACAAAAAACCTGGCTATTTGCCGGGGCTGCCGCTGTGCATACGCTGCATCTCGGCGCTATCGCCATGTCATTTTCGGAACAATCCATTCCGCTCTATCTGCTGATCATTTTTGAATACCTGCATTTTAATGCCTGGGTGTTCTGCATCGGCCTGAGCCTCAAACACAATACCCAGCGCAGACAACTACCCACCAGTCTGCAGCTGCTATTTAGCGGGGGCTGGCCGATTACCGCATTGGCGATCGCCATGCTGTTTATTCCCAATATGAACCAGGCGGGTTTATCGGTGTGGTTCGCTCTGGGCTTAGCCGTTATCGCACTGGTCAGTGTTGAGCAACTCTATCGCTACGCTGCCGAGAATGATCGCCAGATCAAATTACTGTGTATGAATCTGGCGGCGATTTTCCTCTACGACATCTATCTATTTACCCACGCACTCATCTTCAAAGGGCTCGACCCTATGCTGTGGCAGTCGCGCGCGGCTGTCTCCATCGCCACTTGTCTGTTTATGGCACTGGGCGGCATGCTGCTATTGCAGCGTAATGACCGCCCCGCAAACTTCAACCTCTCGCGCCCGATCGCCTTTTACACCACCTCATTGGTGGGTGTGGGCGTATTGATTACCGTACTTTCGCTCGGCGGTTACTACGTGCGCTTGTACGGTGGTAACTGGGGCACCGTCTTTTATAGCTTGTTGTTGGTCGGCGCGGTATTACTGATTGCGACTGTGTTCATATCCAGCCGTATACGTATGAAGTTATCGGTGTTGATCAATAAACACCTGTTCCGCTACAAATACGACTACCGCAACGAATGGTTGCGCCTGATCAACTATCTCGCCCAACCGGCAGAGGCCAGTGAGGTCAACCAGCGCGCCTTTTTCGCCGTTGCCTCTACTACCAAGGCACCCAGCGGAGCCATCTGGCTGCGCAAACAGGGTTTTTACGAGCCGGTCTATCGCGCTAACTTGCCTAATTTTGTCGATCTACAGGAAGAGCCGGTTGATAGCCCCTTCTGCCGCGCCTTTATTGAATCCGAGTGGGTATTTATCCCCGATAGCGGCGACAACGAAGCACTCAGCCAGCACAATGAATTGCTGCCCCATTGGGCGCACAACATCCCCGACCTCTGGCTAATGTTTCCCTTGATTGTTGGCGAGGAGTTAGTGGGTTTTATGGCGCTGACCAAACCCGGTGGCGATGAAACGCTCACCTGGGAAGACCTGGATTTGCTCAAAACCATGGGGCGCCAGATCGCGAGCTACCTCAAGCGCCATCAACAGGCGGAGCAATTGGTGGAAGGCCGCCAGTTTGATACCTACAACAAGCTGGTCGCGTTTATTATCCACGACCTAAACAATTTGATTGCGCAGCAGGCACTGGTAGTGCGCAACGCCGAAAAACACAAAGGTAATCCAGCCTTCTTTGAAGATGCGATCAAAACCATCAGCAACTCGGTGGATCGCATGAACAACCTGCTCAGAAAGCTGCGCCGCGATGACTCGGATCTGGTGAAACGCCTGTCGATTACCGAGGTAGTGCAGCAGGCCATCAACGAATGCCAGCGCAGCAGCCCAACACTCACGGCGGAAATCCAACCCAACTATCGCACCATTAATGCCGATCAAGTGCGATTAGTGATGACCATCACCAACTTCATCAAAAATGCGCAGGAAGCCACGCCTGACAGCGGAAAAGTTCATGTTACACTGCAAATCAATAACAACTCGGCCGTTATCGTCATTGCAGATACCGGCTCGGGTATGGATTGGGATTTTATCCACAACCGCTTATTCAAACCCTTTGAGACCACCAAATCCGGCAAAGGCATGGGCATTGGCGTCTACCTGTCGCGCGAATATATTAGCGAGCTGAGCGGCACATTGAATGTCGCCAGTGAGCCGGGCGAAGGCACCACTATTACCATTACCCTCCCGCTGAACAAGGATTAGCGCACACGCATGAGTAAATCGACCGTTTCCAAACCCATCTTATTGATTGTCGAAGATGACACTGGCCTGCAAAGCCAATTGCGCTGGCATTTTGACCAATACGAAACTGTCGTCGCCGACAACCGCCAGGACGCCATAGCCGCCCTACGCTTGCATGAAGCCGCCGTGATTATCCAGGACTTGGGGCTGCCGCCCGATGAGGACGGCGTCGATGAAGGCTTTAAATGCATCCAGGATATTTTGCGCATTTCGCCCAATAGCAAAGTCATTGTGATGACTGGCAAAACCGACCGCGACAACGCCCTGCGCGCCGTTGCCATGGGCGCCTACGATTTCTATCAAAAGCCGGTAGACCCCAACACGCTCGATTTAATTGTGCAGCGCGCCTTCCATATCCACGAACTGGAAGACTACAACCGCCGCATCAGTTTGTCGCAGCAGGAACCGCTCGAGGGGCTAATTACCAATGATCCCCAACTGCTGAAAATTTGCCGCCAGCTCGAAAAAATCTCGCCGACTACCGTCACCTGCACCCTGCTCGGCGAAAGCGGAACCGGCAAAGAAGTAATGGCGCGCGCCATTCATCAATTGAGCCCGCGCAAAAGCAAACGCTTTGTCGCCATCAACTGTGCGGCGGTGCCCGAGAACCTGATCGAAAGCGAACTCTTCGGTTACGAAAAAGGCGCGTTCACTGGTGCCAACAAAACCACCATCGGCAAAGTAGAAACTGCTAATGAGGGAACCCTGCTTCTCGATGAAATTGGTGATATGCCTCTCAATTTGCAAGCAAAGCTTTTGCGCTTTTTGCAGGAGCGGGTTATTGAACGCGTCGGCGGACGCTCCGAGATTCCTGTCGATCTGCGCGTGATCTCCCCCACTAACAAAAACCTTCAAGAAATGCTAAAAGCCCGCAGCTTTCGCGAAGATTTGTTCTATCGTATTTGCGAAATGACAGTGATGATTCCGCCGCTGCGCAATCGCCTCGGCGACAAGGTCTTGCTAGCGCGCCATTTCAAACTCAAATTTGCCAAGGAACACGGCCAGAATGTCACTGGCTTTACCCCCGACGCCATAGCCGCAATAGAAAATTATTCCTGGCCAGGCAACATTCGCGAGATGGAAAACAAAATAAAACGCGCAGTGATCATGGCCGATGGAAAGCACATCACGCGCGAAGATTTAGGCCTGGCTGAAGCCGGGGAC
>NZ_JBRFPI010000195.1:0-8363 GCF_053579595.1 Cellvibrio sp. | reverse complement strand
CCCAAGCGTATTGTAGATAGAGATTAACAGATATTTCAGGCAAAAAATAAGGCGCTCATAGGAGCGCCTTATTAATTCACATCGATGCAAAACCGTTAAGCGAAGGTGAATGCCAACCCCTTCTCGCGATAGTCGCGAATACGGATTCCGTAGCTACCATCGCAGAGTGCCCGCTTGATTAAAAAACCTTTATCCAGCGTTTTCTGTTCCACTTCATTTAAATTAATAACCTGTTCTTTTTCGAGCGGTTTATTTAAATCTTTCACAGTAATAATTTTTGGCAAATGGCGATAGCGATGATTGGACTCAAGCACGATTCCTACCAAGCCATTGACCAACTCGACAATACTGCCGGGTGGATACAAACCCACACATTTGATAAATTCGAGCGCGAGCCGCTCATCAAAATGGGTGCCGCGATCCTGGAATATTCGTTTGAGTGCATCAGTGGTGGGAATGGGGCGGGAATAGCAAGGGTCCCCCGTCATTGCATCGTAGGCATCGACAATACAAATAATTCGCGCAAAATCGGAAATACCCGCCGCTTTTAATTTGCGTGGATAACCTGTGCCATCAACCCGTTCATGGTGACTGTAGGCAACATCAACAGTGGAATTGGGCACACCGGGTGATGACATCAGCAAATTGCGCCCGTGTACTGTATGCGCTTTGATGATATTAAATTCTTTGTCGGTGAGTTCTTCATGCTTATTGAGAATTTGCGGAGGCACGCGCATTTTGCCCACGTCATGCAGTAAACCACACAAGCCTAACTTTTCCAGCTCGGGTTCACTCATGCCAAGATGGCGACCAAAGGCGATTGCCAAAATGCACACATTCAAACAATGCTCAGCGGTGTACTCGTCTTCATTGCGCATGCGCGACATCCAGATGAGAGCATCAGCATTGCGTAAAATACTACCCACACAATCTTTGACGGTCGCTTTTGCCTGTTCCGTGTTAACCACACCGCCCAACCGCACATCTTCAAGCAGCGTTTTAGTCAGCTTCTTGGCTTCGCGAAAAATACCTAAGGCCGCCTCGTGTTCTTTCTGGGCCGCAACTTTGTTGATATAAGACGTCGATTTAGCAATGGCGGGACCCGCAACTCCGCGCTCTTCTGGAGGTATCCATTGCTCGCGCACTGCATCTATCCACACATGCTGCGAAAACTCAGCCACTGTATCGATATCATCGAGACTTTCAATCATAAAACCCTGCATCAAAAACGGGGTTTCCTGCCAGTCACGATCCAGTTTAGAGACAAACATGCCAATTTTTAGCTCTGAGATGTGGATTTTAATGGTGCTCAGCTTCTTATCCACATAGCCCGGCTTTACTTCGCGCCGATCCAAAGGAACCTCACTATTCGTGTTTTTATTGTTACAACAGGGGGGCTTTCATTGCTTACTACCAATGAATCATAGCTGCTTTTGAAACCGGTCACATGTAACAAAAAGCTATGAAAACCTGAACATCTTATACCTCTTATGATGACTTAAGCGTCACACCAGCGATCCGCCTAGAGGCCTTGTTATCTTGTTATAAAGAAAGGAGGGAAACTAAGTAGCTATCACAATCAGCGTTTTTTGGCCTCATCCCAAAGGCGATTCATGTCATGAATAGAGGTTTCGGCCAAGGGGGCTGGGCTGTGTGTCTCGATAAAATGAAAGCGCTGTTCAAACTTTTGATTGGCACGACGCAAAGCCTGTTCCGGGTCGATTTTTTGGTAGCGCGCAATATTCACCACCGCAAATAATAAATCACCCAACTCTTCTTCAAGTGCAGCCATATCGCCCGAATCCAATTCCGCTTCTACTTCCATTAATTCTTCGCGCACTTTGGCGATGGGGCCGTACACATCATCCCAATCAAACCCCACACTCGCAGCACGTTTTTGCAATTTTGCGGCGCGACTTAACGACGGCAAATTCAGTGGCACATCCGCAAGAATTCCATTCGCGCCTTTTTCGGCACGCTCTTGTTGTTTGATGACCTCCCAACGCGCTTTGACTTCCGTCGGTAATGTGTGGCGATTTTCTACACGGCTGTGCAAAGTGCCTTCGGGAAATACATGTGGGTGGCGACGCATTAGTTTGGCAACCAAATCAGAAACCACACCCGCAAATTCAAACCGATCTTCTTCCTTTCCGAGCTGGCTATAAAAAATCACCTGGAATAATAAATCGCCCAACTCTTCTTTGAGATGGACGAAATCCTGCTTCTCAATTGCATCGACGACCTCGTAGGCTTCTTCCAACGTTGATGGTGCGATGCTGGCGTAATCCTGTGTGAGATCCCAGGGACAACCGGATTCCGGATCGCGCAAGCGCGCCATCAAATAAAGCAAATCGTCGATAGAGTATTGAGTCACAAATCAAATCCTAGTGTTTACGGCGTGCCGACGCGATATTAGGTAACTGGTTGAGTTTGGTGAGTATGCGGCTCAATTCATCGAAGCTGCGAATTTCCACTGTCACCTGCATATCCACTGTGTTTTTACGTTTATCCGACAGGGTTTGCATAGCAACAATATTGATGCGTTCGGTATCCAGCAGCGTGGTAATGTCTTTCAACAAACCGTAGCGGTCATAAGCTTCAATAACTACATCCACCGAATAAAAACTCTGCGGTGTATCGCCCCACTCCACTTTAATAATGCGCTGGGGTTCGTCGGTTTGCAGCTGCAAAATATTAGAGCAATCCTGCCGATGAATGGAGACGCCTTTACCCAGCGTGATGTAACCCGTAATCGCATCGCCCGGTACCGGGTTGCAGCAATTGGCGATTTGGGTGAGTAAGTTACCCACACCTTCGATATAAAAATCCGAATCTTTTTTCTGCCGGGGCGATTTTGTTTTAAACGGGATTAACGGCTGTTGCGGATCAGCATCATCCAATTGTTTCTGCGCAGCATTTAAAACTTGGCCGACACCAATATCACTCGCGCCTACCGCGGCATAGAGATCATCGAGATTGTTGAAGCGCAATTTTTTCGCCAGCTCTTCAAAGTCCAGATCCAGAAGTGCGAGGCGTTTGAATTCGCGATCGAGCAGCGCCTGCCCTTCGGCGATATTTTTATCGCGTGCTTGCTGTTTATACCAATGCTGGATTTTGGCGCGCGCACGCGGTGTGTTTACATAACCGAGTGCGGCATTGAGCCAATCGCGGCTGGGCGATTCCATTTTGCCGGTGAGGATTTCCACCTGATCTGCATTGGTCAGTTGGTAGTTAAGCGGCACTATGCGGTTATTGACCTTGGCGCCGCGGCAGCGATGGCCGACATCGGTGTGGATTTTGTAAGCGAAATCGAGTGGTGTGGCAGTGCGCGGTAAATCCACCACGTGGCCTTCGGGGGTAAACACGTAAATGCGGTCCTGATTGACCGAGCGCAAATCATCTTGCAGGTGCTCGGAATCACCGCCCAGCTCTTCATGCCATTCGAGCACTTGACGCAGCCAGGCGATTTTCTGCTCGTAGCCATCCTGCACGGCTTTGGTATCGGTACCTTTATAGCGCCAGTGTGCGCACACGCCCAGCTCTGACTCTTCGTGCATTTCCTGGGTGCGGATCTGGATTTCCAGCACCTTGTTTTCCGGCCCCCAAACAGCGGTATGCAAAGAGCGATAACCGTTCTCTTTAGGCGAGGCGATATAGTCGTCGAACTCGTGGGGAATATTGCGCCAGAGGCTGTGGACTATTCCCTGCACCGCGTAACAATCGCGCACACTGGGTACAAGGATGCGCACGGCGCGAATATCGTACACCTGCGAAAAGGGAATACCTTTGCGCTGCATTTTGCGCCAAATACTGTAGATATGTTTGGCGCGCCCGCCCACCGAACCTTCGATACCCGCTTTTTTCAATTCAGTGCGGATCAGGTTGAGCAGATTGTCGATGTACTCCTGCCGCGCTAAACGGCGCTCATCGAGCAGTTTGGCGATGCGCTTGTAATCATCGGGCTGCAGGTAGCGGAAGGACAAATCTTCCAGCTCCCATTTAATGTGGCCAATGCCGAGACGATGGGCAAGCGGCGCATAGATATCGGCGACTTCACGCGATACCTGGCGGCGGCGATCGGGTTCGGCATTTTTTACCGAGCGGATGGCGCAGGTCCGCTCAGCCAGTTTGATCAGGGCGACGCGCACATCGTCCACCATGGAGACCAGCATCTTGCGGATTTTTTCCGCCTGCTCGGTCGCTTGTGAGCCGAGCACCCGCTCCTCTTCGTTGCGCTGGTAGCTGATGGCCGCCATCCGCAGCACACCTTTTACCAGTTTGCCGACGGTATCGCCAAAGCGGGTTTGGACATCAATAAGGCTGATTTTGTGTTCGCGCACGGCGCGGTAGAGAATAGCAGCGACCAAAGCATCCTGGTCGAGCTGTAAGTCCGCGAGGATCTCGGCCATCTCCAGGCCAATACGGAAGCAGGAGAAATCCTCCCCCCAGTTATGGTCGTCATCGGCATGAATATCGACCAGAGATAAACTTAACTCAGCCGCTCGGCGCAACTCGGCCCGGCTGGCGTCCGATTGGATGTAACCCTGATTGAGGCGATCGATCCAGGCATCTATATCGACCTGACCATCCGCTGCTATGGGATGATCTGCTCTGACTTTAACCATACGCGTTTACTTCAACTAAATTGGGTCTTACTTATTATTCACTGACGGTGTCATCCACATACATTGGATTCATCTTCAGGCCCGAAATCTGATTGTTAAGCTGTTTTCAATAACGCGCTTACTTACGCAAAAATAGCGCCATAGATTCAATGTGGCTGGTGTGGGGAAACATATCCAGCACACCAAGCTTGTCCAAATGGTAGCCAGCCTCCACCAACAATGCGGAATCGCGCGCCAGAGTTGCGGGGTTGCAACTGACGTAGACAATCCGCTTGGGGGAAAGTTGCTTTTCCGCATCCCAGCGCAGAATGGCGGCAATAATATCTTTTGCACCATCGCGGGGCGGATCAAGCAAAATCGCGGCGATTCCTTGTTCCTTATTAGCGCCCCCCAAACGTTGCAATTGAGTATGGGTCATATCCGCCAGGTTGGCGGCAATAAATTTTGCGTTGGTGATAGTTAACCGCTCGGCATTTTCACGTCCGCGCATCACCATCGACTCAACCGCCTCAATGCCGACCACTTCAGCACACTGCTGCGCGATCGGCAGGGTAAAGTTGCCGATACCACAGAACAAATCCAGTACCCGGTCAGTGGGCTTTAATGCGAGCAAGTCCAGGGCTTGCGCGATCATCTGCTGGTTCACTTGCGGATTTACCTGAGTAAAATCCTGCGGGTGAAACCCTAGCTCCAACCCTTCAACAGAATATTCCAACCGCGGATCGCAGGGCTCGCCCGCAAGATCCGTCAAGCCGAGGTTGCCATTGGGCTCCAGCCACACCTTGCACTGTGCCGTTTCTGCCAATTCAGCGAGTGCCAGTAAATCTGCCTCCGCCAACGTTTTCGTGTGGCGCAAAATAATCGCTGTCGCGTTTTGCCCTTTGGCCAATTCAATATGGGTCACCGCTTTAACTGCGCGCAGTTCCGTCAACCAGCGATGCAAAGGCGCAAGCAGTGCATTTAATTCGGGCACCAACACCATGCATTGTTTGACAGGAGTGATGTCGTTGCTGTAGCGCTGGCGAAAGCCGAGTGTCACGCTGCCGTCTGCTTCATACCAAACTCCCAAGCGCGCACGACTGCGATAAGCGCGGTCGCCCGCACTGATTGCCGGCAGTATCTGTTTAGGCACTACCCCGCCCCAGCGCTGCAATTGCTCCAACACTGCTTTTTGTTTCATCTCCACTTGCGCACTTGGCTGCATATACTGCAACTGACAACCGCCGCAGCTGGCAAAATGTTCGCAGGGCGGCACAACACGTTCCGGGGAGCTATCAATTAACTGGTCGATACGTGCATCGATAAAACGCGCATGATCTTCCACCAACCGCGCAGTAACTTTTTCACCAACCAGAGCACCATCGATAAAAACAGTTTTGCCGTCGAGACTGGCAACACCGCGACCATCGTGACTTAACCGATCAATAATAAATTCGCCGAGGCGCTTATTGGTTTGCGGCAGTTTTTTTTCTTCAACACGCGCCTGATTGCGGCGCGGCGCATCATCGCGCACATACACACTGCCGTCGGCTTTTTTAGGGCGCGGTTTTTTGCCCAACAAACTGCCGCCTTTTTTCGGCGTACCATTTTTTGATGAGCCGCCATTTTTACCACTGCGATTGGACATTAAAAATTCCCGGTGTTACAAAAAACGACGGCGCAGTAGTTGTGTGAATTATGCGCCGTCATCAGGTTTATTTATTGAGTTCAGTATCTATCCATTTATAACGCTCGCGCTGCCAGCGGATCATTTCTTTTACTTCCGCTTCATAGCTACCAGTGCCACCGTGACTACCGTGCATAATCCAGTCTGCAAAATCCGTGACTGACCAGAGCAGATAATTTTTCTTTTGTTGCTTATCCAACCAGCTCGCGCGTGCTTCAGCATATTGAAAAATGTAGTCCAACTTGCCTTCAGCTTTCGCACTATTCCAGCGCGCCTTTACTTTGGCCTTAAACGCAGGATCTTGAAATAAACGATCAAACCAGGGTGCAGGGCGAATATGCCAGCCGTAGGTTTTATCGACATCATCATAGCCCGCGTTGCCCAGTGCCAAGTCAAAATCCCAAATTGGCCCAAAGAATAGTTTGCCATTGCGTTTTTTATACAAATAAAAACTTGCGACCGCACCATCGGGGTTTTTAAATAGTTCGTTAATCAAAAAATAATTGATAGCTGAATCCACATCGATATAAGCGGCGTAACCCAGTTGCGGGTCGGCAAATTTATCACCAAACAATGCCGATTCGGCATCGGTAATGTATTTGTTGATGTAGTCGCGCTGCGCCGACCAATTTGCCTCTAACAATGTTTCGGGAGTATCGATACAAAATGGGTTCATACCATGGCTGGAGTCCACACAAAAAGTCGCTTCGCGATCCATGTTGACGCCATTTACACAAAAACTTTCCCAGAAAGCCGTTTTGCAATAATCCTTGTGCATACGAAAATCCACTTCCATCAAATACCCGCCGGTAATTTTTTCAGCATCCGTATCAGCGACTTTTAACTCGGGAATATTTACCCGGTCTTTGGCCACGCGGATATGCTCAACCAGCTGATACACACCTTGATAAGCACCATTGAGTGTTACTTCCACATACTGGTTTCTGACGGTATATTCCATGCCTAGATGACGGCTCAACATAAAGGCGACATCGTTACGCATTAATGTTTTGTCAGCATAGTTAGCAAGCAAAACCCAGTGCTTACTTGCTGGCATACCCAATATTTCAGTGGAATTAGCCAATTTAAGCCGATAGGGTTTTTTGGCCCAACTCCAGGTTGAATTTCCGCGTCCACGAATTTCCAACGCGCCTTCCGCTGCTGTTATACCTTCACCGGTCAGCGCAAAACTGCCATTGACATAAGTCTCTTTGGACAGGATAGGCGCGCCGCCATCGGTGGTGATTTTTAAGACCGGCAATGCCTCAACCGTGCCAATGGGATAATCTACTGGCATGCTCGATGCGACACTGGAACTAGAGCTGGAAGATGAAAAATTTGCCGACGAAGAAACAATCACTGCAACTGAACTCGCCGGTGTCGAACTAATCGCAACAGGATCTTTCGAACCCGAGCTACCGCCCCCACAAGCCTGCAGCAATACAGCCAAAACGAAAATTGAAAACCGAATTATTGACGTCATAAAAAACCATCCACATTAGTTATTGTTAATAAATCCACGAACGCACCGAATTGCAAACAATCTGCAATCTTTAATTAAACAAGCCAGACGATAAATAGCGGTCACCGCGATCGCAAATAATCGCCACTATCACGGCATTTTCTACCTGCTGACTTAATTCCAAGGCTGCCGCGACCGCACCGCCAGACGACACACCACAAAAAATTCCCTCTTTGCGCGCGAGATCGCGCATCGTTTGCTCAGCCAGCGGCTGGGGCATGCTGACAATACCATCGACGCGATCACGCTCGTATATCTTGGGCAAATAGGCTTCAGGCCAGCGGCGAATACCGGGAATTTGCGCCCCTTCCGCTGGCTGTAAACCAATAATCTGAATCGCCGGATTTTTTTCTTTTAAATAACGCGATGTGCCCATAATCGTACCTGTGGTGCCCATGGAGCTGACGAAATGGGTAATAGTGCCACCGGTTTGCTGCCAGAGTTCCGGGCCGGTGGAGGTGTAGTGTGCGAGCGGATTATCGGGGTTGCCAAATTGATCCAATACTTTACCTTTGCCTTCGGCTTGCATCTTGAGTGCGAGATCGCGCGC
>NZ_JBRFPI010000194.1:0-8392 GCF_053579595.1 Cellvibrio sp. | reverse complement strand
CTTCTATTCGCGGTGTTGAATCCGGTGGTGCTGTATCCAATCTGCCGACCCATACATTCCCCTCCGATGATGGTGGCGTGGATATGAAGTGCCCAACTGAAATTGCTATTTCAGATCGCCGCGAAGCAGAGTTAGCTAAAAATGGGTTTATGCCACTTATCCATCGTAAAAACACCGATATAGCTGCATTTATTGGTGCCCAGTCAATGCAAAAGCCAGGTGAATTTTTTGATCCTGACGCAACTGCCAATGCCAACCTGGCCGCACGCCTGCCCTATTTATTCGCCTGCTGCCGTTTTGCCCATTATTTAAAATGCATAGTCCGCGACAAAATCGGCTCATTCAAAGAGCGCGAAGATATGCAGCGCTGGTTAAACGATTGGATTATGAATTACGTAGATGGTGATCCAGCCAACTCATCGCAACAAACCAAGGCATTAAAACCGCTTGCTGCCGCAGAAGTATATGTTGAGGAAGTAGAAGGAAACCCAGGCCACTACACATCAAAATTCTTCTTAAGGCCCCATTATCAACTTGAAGGATTAACCGTTTCATTGAGATTGGTATCAAAACTGCCGTCGGTAAAAACCGGCAGCTAATAAATATTAAGGGCCTGTTAATTAGTGACAGGTTTTTAATAAAACGGGTATCACCATGTAGGGTGGTATTTATTTTTTGACGTTGTATTAACTAAGGAAGAAAAACTATGTCTGCACATGAATCGCTACAGGATTTTTTCATCAAAATCGAAGGCATTGCGGGTGAGTCAAAAGACTCCAATCACTCAGGCCAAATTGATGTACTCAGCTGGGGCTATGCTGTTAACCAATCGTCTTCTGCTAACACTGGCGGTGGCGGTGGTGTAGGTAAAGCCCATTTCAGTGAGCTTGTGTTTACACATTACATCGACAAAGCCACGCCAAACCTGATGAAATACTGTGCAAGCGGTAAACATATTCCCAGTATTGAACTCTCCTGCTGCAAAGTGGGTGACGGTCAACAAGAGTACATGAAAGTAACATTAAACGACGTTCTCATTACTCACGTTCGGCCTACTGGTGATGCGAGCAGTCCACGTGTGATGGAAGAAGTTGGTATTTCCTATTCCAAAATCAAAGTGGAAGTAAAAGAGCAAAACTCTAACGGTTCGTTGGGTGCTGCGGTTACCGGTGCTTGGGACGTGAAACAAAACAAGGCTGCTTAATTTTGCCTGTCAGTTGCCTGCTTGCAGGCAACTGTTTCACATAAATAATTGTTGAAAGTCTACAGCGCAGATTTTTACTGCGTATAGCACCCAAACCGCAAGGATTAAAGGAATGCAAGCAACAGTTGCCAAAAACACACATAGCCATGAAGTGGCAATAGAATTACAGATTTCGCAATTGCAGGCTCTGATTCGTGCTAACCCCGCAAAAGTTGAACATCGAATCCATTTGGCACAATTGCTAATGGTTGCAGGGCAATGGGAGCGCTGCTTGCAGCAGCTACAGACCACCGCCCAACTCGACCCCAAATCAACTGCTATGGCACAGACGTATCGAGCACTGATTCAAGCGGAAATATGCCGTGAGCAAACCTTTAATGGGCAACGTGATCCATTGAGTTTAGGAGAAACTGAAAACTGGCAAGACCTGCTTGCTGAAGCCTTAATAGCGCGCGCTAATAATCAAGTGGCACTTGCTGAAAAATTTCAACAGCAGGCATTCGATGAAGCGCCTTGCAGTACATTTTCAATTAATGGCGTCCAAGCAAATTGGATCGCTGATAGTGACTCACGCCTTGGGCCTATCTGCGAAGTATTTATGAACGGTAGCTACTATTGGCTGCCTTTCACTCAAATTAAACAACTCACACTTGAGCCACCAAAGGATTTACGCGATTTAGTGTGGACTCCAGCCAAAATCACGCTAGTTGATTTTTCACAACACTTCGGTTTTTTACCTAGCCGGTATGTATTTAGTTATCAGGCAGGTAACGATCAATTGGCGCTGGCAACATTAACAGAATGGGCACCACTGAGTGAGCAGAGTTGGGCGGGCATGGGGCAAAAAATGCTAGTCACTGACAGCACCGAATATTCTCTATTGTCGATACACTCGCTGTTGCAAGCTGGAAGTGAATAATAATGCAACACCCAAGCACTAAAGTAGTAACCAAATTGCCGCGCGGAACCCGTCTTACGCCCAGCTTGCTGGACCGTTTGACTGACCACAATCCGCAGCAAAAAAAGGAAATGCTCAGCGCGATTAGCATGAATAAACGCGATTATCGCGCAAGTGTGCTGCGCGATATTGGCTGGTTACTAAATACCACTAATTCTGATTCAGCAATTGATTTTTCCGATCTGGTGTATGCCCAAAGATCCGTTGTCAATTACGGAGTAGTTGCACTGTCCGGCCAATATTTAGTGGACGATGATCGAAGCATGATCGCCGCCTCTATTTCCCGCGCATTAACTACATACGAGCCACGCATAATTCCCAACACTCTCCAAGTAAAAGCATTACCTATGGATGATGGTTATGCCGCGCGCAACCAACTGTCCCTGGAAATTAAAGGGCAACTTTGGTCAGAACCTTATCCGCTAGAATTCTTATTGCGCAGCCATATCGATTTGGAAATTGGTTTGGTACAACTTACCGATCTATTGGATACCACACCATGATCCAAAAGATGCTTGAACACTACAACAATGAACTGGCCTACTTGCGTGAAGCAGGTGCAAAATTTGCGGAACACTATCCAAAGATAGGCGCACGCCTGGCAATCAATGACACCGAGGTTGCCGACCCTTATGTAGAGCGTTTGCTGGAAGGGTTTAGTTTTTTAACCGCGCGTATAAAATTAAAAATGGACGCGGAATTTCCACGTTTTATCCAGCGCCTGATTGAGGTGACCTACCCCAACTATTTAGCGCCAACACCTTCCATGTGCATTGTTCGCTTTGCACCTGGGGAATTGGTACGCAATCAGCGCAGCTCCTATCTTGCCCCCAAAGGGATACGTTTACGCTCAAACCCTGTACCCGGCGCAAGCCACTGTGAATTCCGCACTGCACACGCGGTTGAGCTGCTGCCTTTAACACTGAATAAAGCCTATTTTCAACCAGTAAGCGCCGACTTAAAGCACTTTCACCATGTTGAAAAAAAACGTGCACAATCCATTCTACAGTTAAAGTTTTCACTGACAATTCCAATCGCATTCGCCGCTGGCGACAGCGATTCAATTCCCGTACATCTATGTGGCGATAACCAGTTGGCGTCGCGCCTGTATGAATTGATCATGGGGCACAATGTTGGTATTGCCCTACGCGCGCTCAATGGCACTGATAATCCACACTGGCATTTTGAACCCAACGCAATAACACCTATAGGGTTTGACGAGAGCGAAGCGTTACTACCCTATGAAAACCAAAGCTTTCAAGGATACCGTTTATTACATGAGTATTTTGCATTGCCAGGGCGGTTTCATTTTTTTGCACTGCATAAGATAAAAAATTTTTTATCTGAACAACCAAAGTGTCGTGAATTTGAAATTGCTATATTACTGGATCAACAGAGTACTGAATTTGAAAAGCTGGTGGATGTAGATCAGTTTGCGCTCTTCTGCACGCCCGCCATTAATTTGATCTCCATGCGCGCTGACCGTGTCCCCATATCAGATTCACGCAATGAATTTCATGTTGTCGCCGATAGGGAGCGCCCACTGGATTATGAAATTTACAGCGTTGCTAGCGCAGATGGATTTGATCGTGATCATGCGATACAACGTAAATTTCGACCTTTCTATGCGTCCAATACCGAGGATATGGGTAATCACGGCGCCTATTTTTCACTGCGGCGTGAACCGCGTATTGCATCAGAAAATATTTTGCAAAATGGCGCACGCTCAACCTATCAAGGCTCAGAGGTTTTTATCTCGTTAGTTGATCAGGACGATGCCCCCTTTGATCGAAAAATGCGTCAATTAGGTGTTGATATAGTCGCGACTAATCGCGACCTTCCCTTATTAATTCCCACTGGCAGCGCGCAGGATTTACGCCCGGTTTCATCTATTCCGGTAGATGGAATTCGTATTATTAGTGGCCCCACACGGCCAGTAGCTGCGATTGAAGAAGGGCAGATGCACTGGCGCTTTATTAGCCACTTGAATCTTTCTTATCAAAGTTTGGCACACAGTACGCCTGAACAAGGTGCAAAAGGTTTGCGCGAATTATTGAGTTTATATACTTCACTTGGCGATCCTTCACTCGGGCGCTACAGCATCAGTTTGCTCAAGTGTGAATTAAATCCGGTGACCCGCCGTTTACCTGGAAAAGGGCCATTAATTTTTGGTCGGGGCACCGCAATAAAAATTGAAGTGGATGAGATTCCATTTGCCGGTGCCAGCCCTTATGTATTTGGTGCTGTGCTGGAACGTTATTTGGCGCGGCACGCCGGCATTAATTCGTTTACTGAAATGCATTTAACCAGTGCCCAGCGCGGCACTATTGCGCACTGGCCGGCACGTTTTGGCGAACGAGGCAACCTGTGAACTCACCTGCCCCGCTACCCGACAAATTAGCAGAATTGCTTAACGAGCTTGAAGCCAATCCATTTGCAATGGATTTATTCAGTGTGATGCGCCGTATCGATGCAAGCACACCTGATCAGTTACAACTTGGTCAGGCCAATCGCTACATACAAGAACCACTACAATTTGGGCAAGAGCCATCATCAAAATTCGCCAGCTCTAGTATCGCGAAACTCTATCGCTTTACTAATGACCGCAAACCCAAATTGGCAATTAACAGTTTTGGGTTGTTTGGCCCTAATGGCGCAATGCCGCTGGTATTTACTGAGTATGTGAAAGAGCGCATGGCGCATCATGGCGACTATAGTCTAAGTGATTTTGCCGATATTTTTCACAATCGTTTAATTATGCTTTTTTACCGCGCCTGGGCAGATTCGCAATCCTGCGCAAGCCTTGATCGACAAGAAGAAAAATTCACCCACTACATAGCCCAGCTCAGCGCGACAGGAATACAACCCAACTCACGGATTGACTCAATACCCGACCATGCACGCTGGCACAATACAGGACACTTATTGCGTCAAGCGCGTAACGCTGAAGGATTAAAGAATATTCTCAGTAACTTTTTCAAAATTCCAGTGCGGATCGAAGAATTTGTCAGTCATTGGTTAAAGCTTCCCGGCGATGAGCAAACCCGCCTTGGAAAAATAAAAGGTACCCAATTAGGTTTTGATGCAGTGCTTGGGCAAAAAGTATTGGATCGTCAACATCATTTTCGTATCCACTTGGGGCCGATGACACAGTACGAATATGATCAGTTCCTGCCCTGCACCCACCAGTATCAACAATTGCGCGATTGGGTACGCAATTATATAGGCGTGGAGCTCACTTGGGATTTACATCTCATTTTAAAAAACTCAGGAAAAGCAACTGGAATGACATTAGGAGGGAAACAGCGATTGGGATGGAATAGCTGGATACAAAGCAGTGCCGACCGACGAGCAAATTTCAGCGATGCGATTTTTAGCCCAGAGAAAAATCACGCACATTAAATTTATCTAACAATTTACTTTTATCAAGATGAGCAATTAAATGATCGCCACCATGAGTACCAATGCAAATAACAACACAAGCAACAACCTAAATTACAACACGCCAAAAACGATTTTTTGGAAAAACACTATTGCTATTTTTAGCTTGATCATGGTGACGCTTAGCCCATCATTAGCGACAGCTAATCAAGCAGATCCTTTTCTATTACAAGCATTTGAAGGTGTATGGAAAATGGAACGCAGTGCCACCACACTCTTGAGTGACCGAGTTGATACGTTGGTTGAGAAGGGTATATTACGTCACGCTCCACAAGCGAAAGACGCACCTGTATATTTACGTGAATCCTATGAAGTGGGAGCAATCGAATACAGACGTAAAACATATCCTGCTATAACAACACAATGGGGCAGCTTTCCACTACTAAACCCTGACACTATGCGATTGTTGGAAATCAGCATTCCTCAAACCCGCTACACCATTTTATCCGGCGAAGGCGAAAACATTTTTTCGTCAACCGATTGGCAACGCTACCGCTTTTTGTATGTATTTGACATAGGGCGTGGACGCAATATCACCAACTATTATCCATTGTTTGCAGAAGCCTATCTGGGTGAACGTGTGCTTGGTCGTCTGCCCAACTCACAAGTATTAAATTACGCACGTGTAGTGCCCGCTGCCTGGGATGCGAACAACAATACGCAGGCCTATGAAGTATTGCTTTATAGCTTGGAACGCAAAGGAATTACTCGCACACTTGAAAATGAAGTACCAGTATCATTTATGCTGACGAAAAATCCTGATAGCCCATACTGGACACTGGCAAGTGTTAGCTCCACGCCAGTTGCCGATGAGCTGGATCGCAAGGGCCACTATTTCACCGGTGCGCGCCTTTCAGCCGAGGAATTCAAATCGCGCCAACAACTGGCGCTTGCCGCTGCACAACCGGCTAAAAAATCAAAATCTCGTACCGGTAAAAAATCATCTAACAGTACCCATAAATAAAAAGGAATTTTTATGCGCGAAATAAGTCGCACAGCATTATTTGGAAAATTAAATCCGGTTATTTATAAAGCGATTGAAAGCGCGACCGTATTTTGCAAATTGCGCGGCAATCCCTATGTAGAATTAGCGCATTGGTTGCATCAACTTATCCAACTGGATGATAGCGATCTGCATCGCATAGTGCGGCACTATCAACTCGACAGTGCCACAATAGCTAAAGACTTGATGCTGGGACTAGAGCAACTGCCGCGCGGTGCTAATAGCATTAGTGATTTGTCGGCCACCATTGAGGATGCCGTTGAGCGCGCCTGGATCTATGCCACATTAATGCTTAACGAACATCAGGTACGCAGTGGCAGCTTGCTATTGGGCCTGTTAAAAACACCAAGCTTGCGTACCAAACTCGCGCAAATTTCTCCTGCACTGGCAACCATTAACGCTGACCGTTTAAGCGATGACTTTGCACAGATCCTTAATGAGTCACCGGAAAAACATCTGCGTGCAACCGAAGGCAACTACATTCACCCGGGCTCGCCCGGCGAATCGAGTGGTGCCATGGCACCCGGCGCGCTGGGGAAACAAGAGGCGCTGCAACGTTTTACGGTTGATTTAACCGATCGTGCACGCCGCGGTGAAATAGACCCGGTCACAGGGCGCGATGAAGAGATTCGTCAAATTATCGATATCCTTATGCGTCGCCGCCAAAACAACCCTCTCTTAACCGGGGAAGCAGGTGTAGGGAAAACGGCCGTCGCTGAAGGTTTTGCATTGCGTCTTGCACAAGGCGATGTACCACCGCAATTAAAAGAGGTCAGTTTATTTTTGCTCGATATTGGATTGCTACAAGCGGGCGCCAGTATGAAAGGTGAATTTGAACAGCGGCTGCGTCAAATCATCGATGAAGTGCAAACCAGTGTTAAACCAATTATTTTATTTATCGACGAAATTCACACCCTCGTCGGTGCCGGTGGTGCGGCGGGCACAGGCGATGCTGCCAATTTATTAAAGCCCGCGTTAGCGCGCGGCACGCTGCGTACCATAGGTGCAACTACATTGAGCGAATACAAAAAATATATTGAAAAAGATCCGGCACTTACCCGCCGTTTCCAGGCAATCCAGGTGGATGAGCCAGACGAAGACAAAGCGATTGCGATGATGCGCGGCATCACCGCCAACCTCGAAGCACATCACAAAGTATTATTGCTCGATGAAGCGATTAGCGCCGCCGTAAAACTTTCACACCGTTATATTCCGGCGCGACAACTGCCCGACAAAGCAATCAGTTTGCTCGATACCGCCTGCGCACGTGTTGCAATTAGTCAACATGCTACACCACCCGCATTGGAAGATTGCCAAAAGCGTATCGAGAACCTGCGCACCCAGGCCAGTATTCTTGCGCGTGAGGCAGTGTTTGGTTTAGTCAGCACCGAGCGACAGGACAATTGCCACACACAATTGGAACAAGCACTCGCTGAACAGGAGACGTTGCAGGCGCGCTGGTATACGGAGAAAAATTGCATCGACCATTTATTAACATTGCGCCAACAATTGCATGCAGCCAATCTGCAAAATGACACTCCCGCTGCAGTTGATATCGCCAAGTTACAACAAGAACATCAAGAGCAATTAGCCGCACTCGCCGAACTTCAAGGCGAAAACCCACTGGTGTTACTTGCAGTAGATGAAACGGCTGTCGCCACAGTAGTAGCCGATTGGACCGGTATTCCACTCGGCCGGATGATGCGCAATGAAATCAACAATGTGCTGCACTTGGTAGACAATCTCGACCAGCGCGTTATTGGCCAACGCCACGCACTCGAACTCA
>NZ_JBRFPI010000193.1:0-8392 GCF_053579595.1 Cellvibrio sp. | reverse complement strand
AGACTCGAACTCGCGACCCTAACCTTGGCAAGGTTATGCTCTACCAACTGAGCTATTCCCGCTAAATGTGGCGTCCCCTAGGGGACTCGAACCCCTGTTACCGCCGTGAAAGGGCGGTGTCCTAGGCCACTAGACGAAGGGGACATTTTGAAAGTTGCCTAGGTGACAACGATAAAACGTACTTCACTAACAGATTAAAACGTCAATCTTTACTGCATTAACTTCCCTTGGTGAGAGAAGTTGGAGCGGGAAACGAGACTCGAACTCGCGACCCTAACCTTGGCAAGGTTATGCTCTACCAACTGAGCTATTCCCGCTAAATGTGGCGTCCCCTAGGGGACTCGAACCCCTGTTACCGCCGTGAAAGGGCGGTGTCCTAGGCCACTAGACGAAGGGGACCCGGACCATCTTACGTTTTCACCAGCCCTTGCGAGTCGATGTCTGCGTCAGAAGTGGGGCGCATTCTAGGGACAGGTGCTGTTTGTGTCAACACTTTTAATTCTTTTTTTATCGGAGTGGAAACAAGCACTTAGCGCTTTTACGCTACCGACAAAGCACAAATTCTGGCGCCACTTTTTTCGGTGCTATACTAAATTCATTAATATGCCCAGCATTTAACCGATAAGGTTTTCAAACCATCATGTCAGCCTATGTTATTGCCATAATTTTCCTTTTGCTGATTTTACTGGCAGGGTATTTATTTTTATCGCATTCCATTGAAAAAAGGCGAGTACAACGTCAACGCTTGATTACTGCCCTACGCGCAAGACGCAATTCCTTTCGCGATCTCGCGACTAGCTTCCCCACAGGTTTTTTATCCAACGAACTAACTGCCCTTCTCTATCGCGCGCTGGTCGATTGCTGTGATCAGCTATCACGCCTTGAACCCAAGGATCCGACTCATGCCGAGCAATTCAACCTCTACACCAACCTGCTCGCCACTCAAAAAGACAACAACCAACAAGCGAGGGTGCGCCTGGAAAATCCGCAGCAAATAAAAGAGGCGCACAGCTTGTTACAAGAGCTCCATCGATTTGTCATGCAGCAATCGGCCCTACACCTGATAAACCAAGTACAGACCGAGGCCTATGTCGATCAAATTAACCGCTTGGTATTGCAAATGTCGGTTGATGGACACGTATTCAATGCACGTCAGGCACAACAAGTAGGCAAGGTACGTCTGGCCGTTCACTATTACACCCTGGCCCGCAAAGCATTGGCAGCTGAAAATGCAAGCCATGGTTTTGACAAACAAATCGCGCAGTTGGATGCAATGATTGCAAAGCTGCAAGAAAAAGCAGAGGCAACACCAGAAGGGGCAGAACAACCAGCAGCAACGTCCCCTACCAAACCCGCCGCAACGGCTGATGGATCATCAAGCAAAGAATGGAAAAATTTCGATGAAGAAAATGAAAAATGGAAGAAAAAACAAATTTATGATTGATGTGCGAAGAAAAAATAGTGTGGGTAGGTACGCAACAAACGTGGCTGCCGGCAAAGCGAGCGCTGATAAGCCATTTTATTCTTCTGCTTTTTTATAGGTTTTCTGCTTACCTATCTGAGCAGCCTCCCAAGCCAGCTTTTTAGCGATGAGACACCCTCTATTTTCCATCTACGGACTACCGTTAAGATAAATGTTACAAATATAAATATTTATCAATCCCGATCTATCAAGTAGATACACCCTCGTTACTTATACCCCCACCGCCCCCCACCGCCAGCAGCTTATGTGGGACAACATACAGAACTACATTAATAGTAGTGATTAAAATTTGGTATCTCTTTTACCCCAAAATGGTCACTCTATGAATGATGGTCCGAGTCCTACGAAAACCACACTTGCCCCACCTTTTTCAGAAGAGAAACCCAGCGCTATTGAGTTAACACCCCCCCATTCCACCGTACATAAGTTACGGATACTCACACTGAACATGCACAAAGGTTTCACTGTGTTTAATCGCCAATTTGTTCTACCTGAATTGCGTGACGCCGTTCGATCCCTCTCAACCGAACTTGTATTTCTACAAGAAGTACATGGAAGCCATAAACAACATGCACAGCGCCATAGCAATTGGCCAACCACGTCCCAATACGAATTTTTAGCCGATACTATGTGGCCAGAATTTTCCTACGGCCGAAATGCAGTATATCCCGAGGGGGATCACGGTAACGCCATACTGTCCAAATTCCCAATTATTCGTTTTCAAAATCTGGATATCTCTATTGGACGAATCGAACAACGCGGGCTTTTGCACAGCGTAGTGAAAATTCCAGGACACAAGGAAGTTCATGCAATCTGCGTGCATTTAGGTCTACGCGAAAGTCATCGCAAGCTACAGCTTTTTTTATTACGCGATTTAATTGAAAGTCTTCCATTATCAGCCCCCGTCATCATTGCAGGTGACTTTAACGATTGGCGAAAACGTGCGGATGCTATCCTTGCAACCTGTAATATGCGGGAAGCTTTTGTAAACGAATATGGCAAACCGGCAAAAAGTTTTCCTGCACGCTGGCCGATACTTTCTCTCGACAGAGTCTATGTGCGTAACGCGTCTACGCAAAACCCCAAAGTGTTATTGCAGCGCCCTTGGTCCCACCTTTCAGATCATGCACCCTTAGCCGTGGAGATTTTTATATGAAGGACAACTGGCGGGACGGTAATGACGTAAAGCTTCTTATTAACGGTGAAGAGTTTTTTCCTAGCGTATTCGAATGTATTCGCAATGCAAAAGAAGAAATCCTATTGGAGACATTTATTGTCTATGAAGATGAAATAGGCAATCAACTTCAACAAGAGTTAATTGCCGCGGCGCAACGTGGCGTGAGTATTGATATCACTGTTGATGATTACGGCACATGGGATCTGAGCCAGGAGTTTACCGATGCACTCACCGCGGCAGGAGTGCGCCTGCATATTTTTGACCCGCAGCCCAAACTTTGGGGCGTGCGCCTGAATATATTTCGTCGATTGCATCGTAAACTCGCTGTTATTGATCGGCATATCGCGTTCGTCGGTGGAATTAATTTTTCCGCCGATCATCTCATTAGCTCAGGCGAAAAAGCCAAACAAGATTATGCCGTAGAGGTACGAGGCCCAGTGGTAGCGGACATTCACCAAACCTGTATGCTCTTGTTGTTACGAGCCTCCAGCCGTAAGGAGCGGCGTAATTATATTCAGGCCGCGCAAGTAGCGGAGCCAGCTGCTGCTGGAGACGTGAGGGCATTGATGGTTGAGCGAGACAATGGCGCACACCCAAGGGATATAGAACGACAATATCTCCTTGCCGCCCGGCTAGCCCAAAAGCGTCTAATCATTGCCAACGCATATTTCTTCCCCGGATATCGTTTACTGCGCGAATTACGTCGCGCAGCACAACGTAATGTGGAAGTGATATTAATTCTGCAAGGTCAGCCTGACATGGCGTGGGTCACCGCCTTATCGCGTTTACTTTATAATTACTTATTGCGCTCTGGTGTGAAAATTTATGAGTATTGCCAGCGCCCCTTGCATGGAAAAGTCGCTCTCATGGACGACAACTGGGCGACAGTAGGATCGAGTAATCTGGACCCGCTGAGCTTGTCATTAAATTTGGAAGCGAATGTTTTTATCGATAATGAAGTGTTTAATCAACAGCTTTACGAACACTTTAGTCATCTTGTAAATAGTCACTGCAAAAAGTTAAACATTAAAACCGCAGTACGCGGTCTATGGTGGCGCGCTCCTATAATATTCTTGAGCTTCCATTTCTTACGAAAATTTCCCACTATTATGGGGTGGCTACCAGCGCATACACACGAACTAAAATTGGTAACCCCCTCGAAAGACTTTACCGATAGCGAAAAAAATCACATAACGCAAAAAACGGGAGAATCCACTAAGGTAACAAATGCTATATTCAAAAATAAACAAGGTTACGAAAAATATAACTTCGCTAAAAATAAATCCTTGAACGAAAGTTACAAGAAAAAAGGCTTGTCCAAGGAATCCATATCATGAGCCACTCCGGCTCACCTAGCGCTGCGGTAGATTCCCCAGCAAAGATGCGGGCACCCAATAAAAAGTGGCAATGGGCTAAGAGGATACTTACCATCGCATTTTTTATTCTGGTTCCCGTACTGCTATTGATGTTAATTAAAAATATCGAATGGGCAGAAGTAGAACAAGCGTTACGAAGTTACAACGCTAACACCTTATTAATCGGTACCAGCATTGCACTTTTCAGTCACCTTGTTTTCGCCAGCTACGATTTGGTGGGAAGAAAATATACAGGGCATTCTTTGCCCGTACGACAGGTATTACCCCTGGCGTTTGTCTGTTATGCGTTTACGTTGAATTTAACTGCCTGGGTTGGCGGCATTGCGTTGCGCTTCCGTTTATATTCACGCCTTGGGCTTGATTCAGGAACAATTACTAAAATACTCAGCATGAGCCTTATCACCAATTGGCTCGGCTATATCATTCTGGCAGGTATCTTATTTTCTTTCCGTTGGGTAGATTTACCGGATGAAGCCAAAATAGGTGGCACTGCACTACAACTGGTTGGGTTTATTTTACTCGCGATAGCGGCTATTTATTTTTGGGCATGCCGCTTCTCCAAGCGCCGATCCTTCCATTTTCGTGCCCATAAATTTACCTTGCCAAAACTACAACTTGCCCTGATACAAGCAGGGCTGGCAATGACTAACTGGTTGCTGATGGGTTTGATTATTTATACCTTTATGCCGGATAAGGTCACTTATCAAACAGTACTGGGAATTTTGTTGATCAGCAGCATCGCCGGTGTGGTCGCGCATATTCCTGCTGGGCTGGGTGTACTGGAAACCATCTTTATCGCAATGCTTCACCATCAATTGTCCAAAGGAAGTATTTTGGCAGCCTTGATTGGTTACAGAGTCGTCTATTTTCTACTGCCACTGGCCATCGCGTGTATTGTCTACCTTGTCATAGAATCACGCGCGAAAAGAATGTCGCAGAAAAATCAAAGTGGGTAACTAAAGTATTGCAGCACATCCGCAATAACGTTTAAAAATCACAACTATTTTTTATCTAGCAAGTTTTTCAAATCCGCAAAGGGATTGTGCGTTGCAGGGGCAATTTTCTTTTCCGTCGTTGAACCATACAAAACATGCTCATGGAATTTTGTATGTTCATGATCGTGGCAATACAGGCAAAGCAATTCCCAGTTACTGCCGTCAGCAGGATTGTTATCGTGATTATGATCGCGGTGATGAACCGTGAGTTCGCGAATATTCTTGGAGTTGAACTCGCGCGCACAACGCCCACAAATCCAGGGATACATTTTTAACGCTTTTTCGCGGTAGCCCTGCTCTTTTTGGAGATAGCTACTGGTGCGGCCAAGATTATCGGTAGTCATAAAAATGTACCAGACAGATAGAAATTAAGAATTATTATGGGTAGGCCAACACAGTTTTAATTTGCTCGATATTGTCGGCAAGCCAATGCCGATTAACCGCTCCCCAGCTCACAATACGATAAGTACCATTGGTGTTTTCCATATCGATATCCAATTCATGGATCGCTGCAAGCGTATCTTGCGCTGTGCGACGCGGCATACCGGTTGCATAAATAATTTTTGGCACCGTGTTACTACCTTGCTCAATCAACCAGGCAACATATAGCCGGCGATAAAAACTGGTTTTGGTTTTGCTGTGTTCGCTCATTCTATCAACCACTACTAAAAACCATGAATAAAATCAAAAGAGTCCGAATGACCGAACCCTTTTGAATTATCCAGGGTTAGATTAATCAGCCATCGCAGGATAATCAGTATAACCTACGGAATCGGCCGTATAAAATGTGGCCGAATCCGCCGCATTTAATGACGCACCCAGTTTAAAACGTGCTGGCAAATCCGGATTCGCGAGGAAGGGAACACCGAATGCTACCGCATCCAATTTTCCAGCGGCTATAGCTTCGGCAGCTTCATCCGCTGAATAACCCATGTTGCCAACCAACACGCCCTTGTAATGTTCGCGCGCCGGCGTCATCACATCGCCTTGTTGTGCCTGGAAGAAGTCGCTGCGCATTACATGCAAATAGGCGAGATTAAAATCATTCAAGCGTTTTGCTAACCAGGTGATAAGCGTAATGGGGTCACTGTCGATCATGCTGTTGTAGCTGTTGAGGGGCGATAACCGCAAACCAACTTGTTTGCTGTCCCATACTTCACACACAGCGGCGATAACCTCTAACATCAAGCGCGCGCGATTTTCGATCGGACCTCCATAGGCACCACTGCGTTTATTCGAGCCATCGCGCAGAAATTGGTCCAACAAGTAACCATTCGCGCCGTGAACTTCTACACCGTCAAAACCGGCGGCTTTTGCGTTGATAGCAGCCTGTTTAAATCCGGCAACTATACCAGGCAACTCGTCATCACTTAATGCGCGCGGTTAGGTATAGGGTAGTTTGCCTTCCGGTGTATGTACCTCATCGATAATTGCAATAGCACTAGGTGCAACGGGTTGTTTGCCCGCATTCAATGCGGGATGGCAAGCGCGTCCGCCGTGCCATATTTGTAAGAAAATCCTGCCGCCCTTTGCATGGACGGCATCAGTCACCTTGCGCCAGCCATCTACCTGGGCCTGCGAGTGAATGCCTGGCTCTTGCCAAAATGCCGAGTTTCCCTCCATCGCCATAGTCGCTTCGGCTATGATTAAACCAGCGCTGGCACGCTGGGCGTAATATTCAGCCATAAGTGCATTGGGTAGATGTTCAAGCCCTGCACGGCAACGGGTAAGTGGAGCCATCCATATACGATTAGGTACGTCGAGGTTGCCGATCTTTAAGGGACGAAAAAGGATTTCTGTAGTGCTCATAAAAACTCCGGTTAACGACATTGCTGAATAAGTTACAAGCGATTTGCTACGCTTAGGCTACTGAAAACGATCAATCCACGTTTACTCACGTTTTTATCATTTAATTGTTTTATGATTTGTGCAGCATGGGTGACACTGGGAATACACTAGCAGCACCTTAACACCCAATCCTCACTTCACACATATTTTTACGGAGATTTGCCTATGCTGATCAACTGTGTCGCTTATCAGGAGGGGAAAAAACTCTGCAGTATTCCGGTCGAAGAAATAAGTGACTATGTGAAAAAACCAGACTGTTTTGTATGGGTTGCATTAAAAGATGCAGAGCCTACCGAACTGGAGCAGATGCAACAGGAATTTGGCTTGCATGAGTTGGCAGTAGAAGACGCACACACTGGCTATCAACGCCCCAAAATTGAAGAGTATGGTGATTCCTTATTTGCCGTCATGCACACCGTTGAATTTGTCGATGGCGAATTAAGTGTCGGTGAAGTGGATGTGTTTGTTGGTGAAAATTATGTGCTCTCGGCACGCAACCGTACTCAACAAGGTTTTCTTGGCGTGCGCGCCCGTTGCGAACGCGAACCACATCTCTTGATACAGGGGTCAGCTTTTGTGTTCTATGCACTGATGGACGCGGTGGTTGATCGCTACTTTCCCGTCGTAGTTGCATTTGAAACTGAATTGGAAATTATTGAAGATCAAATTTTTACCAAGGGATCGCAGCGCGCCAATATCGAACGACTTTATGAATTAAAACGCAAAGTAACCACGCTGAAACACGCCGTAGCACCCTTGCTTGAGGCAGTGGGAAAGCTGGATGGTGGCCGCGTGCCCCCCATTGTTGCTGATACCAAAGATTATTTCCGCGATGTACACGATCATCTTTATCGCATCAACACCTCTATCGATTCCATTCGCGACACCATAGGCACCGCAATTCAGGTGAATCTATCGATGGTAAGCATCGATGAAAGTGAGGTGAATAAACGGCTCGCGGCCTGGGCAGCCATCTTTGCAGTGGCAACAGCCTTTGTGGGTATTTGGGGAATGAACTTTGAACATATGCCGGAATTAAAATGGAAATACGGTTATCCGGTATCCTTGGGAATTGTTTCGGTAATTTGCGTATATTTGTATTATCGATTTAAAAAATCGGGTTGGCTGTAATAAAAAATCACCGCTTAAGGCGGTGATTTTTCGCAATTCAACACTTGGCTTTATACCAAAGTATCCTGCAGATTTTTTGTTGCCTCCACTGCAAAACACTCAATATGCTCGCCCTGCTCTATCGTACCAATGGATTTTTTCAGTGGTACGCGGCGCGGGATAAATTTAAACAGGTCACTGCGCTCGGCGTAATGGCGCACCTTGTGACTAACGAGAACCTCTCCAGGCTCGGCCGCTGCTTCCATACGCGCAGCCATGCTAACGGCCACACCTTCCAAGTCGGCAATATCAGTTACCTCATTGTGGATAACCGCCACTTCACCCAGCTCGACGCCGATACGCAATTCAAAACCTGCTGCCCTTAATACATTGCGCATCATAC
>NZ_JBRFPI010000192.1:6552-8400 GCF_053579595.1 Cellvibrio sp. | reverse complement strand
TAGGACAGTGGATGAAGGCCAGGGAGGGAATGCTATCGATACGACCTGCTATGGCGCGCTGCTGGCGAATAAAGGTTTTGTTGCCAAGGCTCATCGCCATATCGGTAATCATGCTCACCATCTCTGCGTCTGCCATGTGCTGAGGGTGTAATTGTTTGGGCATCAATTCTTCAATCACTGCCTGATAATTACTTTCCGCTTTCTCAATCGCAATACTGCGATTTTCCAATGCAGTGGGAGTATCTGGCCGCGCACTGGTATCAAGGAGCGCCAAAGCCAGAATCCGCTCCGGCGCCTGGCGCATAATTTCCAGCGCAACGTAACCACCCATCGACAAACCGGCCAATGCAAATTGCCCCGCTGGGGCACTGGCTAAAACGTCAGATGCCATTTCAGCAATGGTGTGTCCTTTGGTTAAATCACCCACAGACACACGTGCAATGTCCGCCAACCCGGAAGCCTGGTGTTGCCATAGACGTGAATCATTGACCAAGCCAGGCAATAAAACGAGATGCGGACATTGAGTGGTTAACATGTATTTCTCCAGCACGATTAAGAATAAATGGACAAGGAATTATTTAACTCGCATGTCATTCTTGACCGATTTAACGCCTTCGACTGAACGCGCAATGGTCGCTGCTCTATTAATGTCGCTTTGTGAGCTGACAAAGCCACTCATCTGCACAACACCTTTAAAAGTTTCCACATTAATTTCGGTAACTTTTAATTCTTTGTCTTCCAATATCGCCGCTTTAACTTTAGTGGTGATCACCGTATCGTCAATATATTCACCTGTGCTTGATTGTTTGGAGGTCGATGCACAACCAACAATTGTCGCCAACAACATTGCCGCTAAAAAAGCAATGCCAAAAAATTTGAAAGTAGAGTGATTAAACGTATTCATTATGAACTCCAATATTGATTAATAGTATTTCGTATAGTATGTCGTATTGAAGTCTGATGATTTAACACCAACAATTCTGTTCGCCAGAACACAGAGAGTGTAAAAAGGCAAAGATTAGCAGCCAATTATTATGTGCGGTTGCGCACCGACAGTAATTGGTACGGACGACAAACTAAAGCTGTTAATCACTAACCACTGGTCATTAACACCCATGCGGTTCCACCAGCAGGATGCAGGTCGCATACGCTCAATGCATGTCAATGGAATGGTAATGTGTTGTGTCATGGAAATGAGTACGGTGCGGTAAGAAACACTCTTCACTGTACACACGGAGGTAATCTGACCACACCAGGCCGGAGTGCCGGGCGCAGCGATGCAGCAGGTGTCAAAGGGCTTGGCATTAGCCGGTCAGTTTCTTTTTTTACCACGGCGTAACATTCACAGCTTAGATGTTCAAGTTGAGCGCGATCCAACACAGTAATTTGTCCGCGCGAATATTCGATTACGCCCAATTTTTGTAATTTGCCAGCGGCCTCAGTTACGCCTTCACGCCGCACACCTAGCATATTGGCAATAAGTTCTTGCGTCATGGTCAAGCGATTCGTTGGTAAACGATCAAGCGACAGTAGCAGCCAGCGACAAAGTTGTTGATCAATAGAGTGATGGCGATTGCATACCGCCGTTTGCGCCATTTGGGTAATTAGCGATTGTGTGTAACGCAAGAGCAACATCAGCATTTCACTGTGGCGATTAAATTCTTCTTTAAATTTGTGTGCGAGCAAACGATAGGCATAACCACCACTTTGGATAATGGCTCGGCTCGGCGTGCTTTCACCGCCCATAAATAAAGCAATGCCAATAATACCTTCCCGGCCGACCACAGAAATTTCAGCCGAGGCGCCATTTTCCATCACGTACAGAAGGGACACTATGCAATCAATGGG
>NZ_JBRFPI010000192.1:0-6452 GCF_053579595.1 Cellvibrio sp. | reverse complement strand
TTTACCCATCAGTGGAGAATCATTATGAGCAAGTCACACGACACCAAAAAAGAAGGCAAAAAACCTGCCACCAAAACCGCGAAAGAAAAGCATGATGCCAAAAAGGCAAAGAAAATCGAGCAAGCCCACAGAGAGTTTTAATACTCATCAATATTTTTCGATTATTAAAGAAATCAGGCTAATGCATTGTGCATTAGCCTGATTTTTTTATAGCGAAGATTTTTAACCTATACGCTTTGTAATGTTGCCTTTTTATAACAGTTCCTGGCTTATAAGGGCTCCAGCGCGAAGGCGGCCAAATCTGATGCATCCAGATACGAGAGCCGATCATAGCCATTGGTTGCCAGTGCGGTTACATACACATGTTCAGCAAAAGCAGCCTTTCCTCCTGCAACACAAACACCTAACAATTGTGCGGGTGAAAATCCCTCGCGGTAAATGCTATTGCTATCGCGCGTGTAATTATCCGCATTGCCAATCACCATGCCACTGGCATTGGTAAAGCCTTGTTGCAATGCATCATTGCAGGTGCCTTTTTTCACCACAAAACTAAAGGTTGCAAAATTGTGTGGATGATAGGCGCGGAAGGCAACTTCAATATTGGCATTAGGCGGATAAGGCACAAAGCCACAGCAGTCAGACGAAACTTCGCTGCCATTCACTTTGATTTTATAAATCGTCGCTTCACAGCGTTGGTTATCCACACGTGCACTCATGGTAAAGCCATCGGCATTGGCACCGTTCACTAACAAATACTCATCCGGTGCATCGATGGAAGGCGCAAAGCTGGTGTAGTGCGGCACTTGGAAAATGTGTTTTGGAATTGCTGCCAATTTGTTGCCGTTGACATCAAACAATTCCAGTACAAATTCGTAAAGGCCATCGGCAAATTGTGTCGAATCCACGCTCGCCGTAATGGTGTTTTGATCCCAGAGCGGACTCAACTCCGGCGCATTAACCGGATTGGAAGCCGGAAACGCAGGCGGGATTAGGTATAAATCATCCTGGCCGTTGAGCGATACCGGACCCAACTTAAAGGTATTCTGGCCAAAATGTTTATGGTTAAGCGCATCAAAATATTCGTAGGTATAAGCTTTGTGTAGCGCCTGACCTTTATGCAAAGACGTTAACGCAGTTGCAGGCGAATTGGACAAGTCCGCATTGCGCAATTGACGATAACTCCAGCGGTAGTAGTACATACCATTCGTGGGCAATCCGCTGCCAAATTGCACAACAAAATTGAGCGTGCCGCCAAACGGCCGACGATAATTATCCAGCGCACTGCTGCCACCGGCCATAAACACATCGGTCAAACCCACATGGTTAAATAATTTCCCCTGGATCACCGAGTACTGATCGGCCTGTTTGATATGGTTCACGCTCGCGCTGGAACCAATGGTTTTGATCCACACAATATCGCCGTCAATGACATCATTACATTCCCAGCGCACACGCGGATCGGTCACGCGGATAGTGACTGAACTGCCGCACAGATAATCCCAATAGGTATTGCAGGGCACCGAGGGTTTATACACGGTTGTCCAGACACCATTGATTAAATATTCCACCCAAAAATACAAATCCGGTTTGTCACCATCATTCCAATAATGGAAAGTGACATCAAAGGCACCATTTAAATCGGTATAGGCCAAAGCGACTTGGTCATAGCGGTAAAAATACGGCCACAGCCAGGAGACATGGCAAAAATAGGGATGGAAAAGTGCAAAATTTTCCACAATCGATTTGCGAATGGCCGCTGCGCTACCTGAGTTTAATTGGTTAAGGATTTTTGGTGATGAGAGTATCGCAGTCTGCGCGGCAACTAATTGCGCTGGCGCGCTGGCCGCATCCTCTGCCGTTTGTTTGCGCTCAGTTAAACGGCTCAATGGCGAACGGGAGCGCGCGCTCAACTCGGATGCTGCATTAAAATTAAAAGCGCGCACACCCGGCGGTTCTGGTTGCGGATTCAGCTCAGCAATCACTGGGCCTACTGGATCGAATATAGATGGATCAAAGGGTTCTGGCTCTGGAATCGGGAACGGCCATTGCGGAGTTGCGATAATTTCGGGAATTTTAATAATGATGCGATCCGGAATTTTACTGATTAATAACCAGATCCTGTCCACTTCACATATATGCACCCGCGCATGGCAAATACCGCGATCTTGCGTGAGCGTACCGAGCGAAAAATTTTTAATGACGCGCCCGCGCACCCGGCAGGAGCGACGCAACCAAAGCAGCGGATAATCGCGGGGGATTAACACCGGGTTGAGCAGCCCTTCGCGGTTAAAATCCAATACCACCTCAAACGGTTTGAAACGCTCAAGCTCAGCAATAGTAGTAATGTCTTCTATCGCTTTATCACCTGCGGGGGCGACCAACACTTTATACAAGCGCGGGTTCGCGCCCGCCGTTTTAAACTCCACAGTTTCACTGCGCACAGCGGTTTTTTCCAGCAACTTACCGCTGCGGGAAAACAAAAAAGCAACCAGGGGAATATCTTCCTCAGGTTTTCCATCAAACCTAAGCGGAATAACAAGATTGTCAAATGATGTGTTCATGAAAAAATCCTCTCAAGAAAAATGTTGGCCTTAATAAGCAAGGCGTAAAACACATTTACGTAGTGAGGAAAATTGCTGTATTCGCGAGCCGGATAAATGCTTCACCGCAGCTTTCCCAAAAGGAAAACCACGCTGCACTACAAAGGCGCGACGAATAAGAAAGATAAAAAACACTAACCGGCAAATTTCCTTTTACGACTGGTGAATGGTTCCACAGCCACTGGAAGTATCTCCTCTGGCGCTTCATCCCTGGTGCATCTGCGGAAGTGCCTTCATCCCAAAGGCAACGACTACCACACACTGTGATGCTAAGCCTCCATACACATAGAAAGCTGTGATTTATTCATATCCCGTTCGGGTAATTAATCACAGTAAACAACGCTCTTTTTTCACCGCCATCGTTTGCAGAGAAAGAGAATAATTCGAGGTAAGGGCAAAACGCCTTTCATTAGCAAGGAGGCAAGTTTTGTTCTTTAACCCCATTAATCTTTTTAGGAGAAGGACCATGTCAGAAGATAAATCAGTAGATACCAAAATCGATGAATCTGCCACCAAAGAGCGTCGCGATTTTTTGCGCAACTCAGTGCTGGCAGCAGGCGCGGTGGCGACGTTGGCGGTAGCTGAATCTGCCAGCGCGCAAACCTGCTATGACGCAGGTGGCAATGTGATAAAAGCCACCGGCACACAGGTTATCGATGTCGCCTTTAATAGCAGTGACTTGGTAATGGATGATTTGTACAGTGTCATCAAACAGCTAGGCAAGCTGACCGGCTGCTTAAATTGCGGCTTTAACGGTTTTGATTTACGTTTTCGCATCAATCCGGTAATTCGCCTGGATACACGTATTCCCGCTGCTGCAACCCTGTCACAACGCTAAGCCTATAGTGCGCCGGTAAGTGCCCAGCGCATTTATCGGCGCGATTCATGTCGGGAGAAGGAAATGCTGCCACAAAAATCACTGCGCAAACTCGGTGTAGGGATTAATTATCACTGGGATTTTCAAGATCTCATCTACACTCACCTCGACCGTATCGATTACATCGAAGTAAGCCCGGACATTTTTTGCGAAGAAGTTATCGCAGCAAACAACAGCCGTCGCTTTCAGCTGGATACGCGTAAATTGCAGGATGCAATCGCACTGGGGCGCAAATGCCCGGTGATTGTACATGGACTCGGTTTATCGCTCGGTTCTGCCAGTGGTTGGAATGCTGACTATTTAACAATGCTCGATAATTATGAGGAACAACAATCTTTTTGTTGGCACAGCGAACATCTGGGTTTTACTCTGGTAAAAAATCAGGATGGATCGGAAGACCATGCCGGCTTGCTGTTGCCAATGCCCTTTACAGCCGACGCATTGGATTTACTTTGCCCGCGCATCCAACATTTGTGTACACGCTACAACGTACCCTTCTTAATCGAGAACACCACCTATTATCTGCCGCATTTTTCCAGCCATACACAGGCTTGGGATGAAATTGATTTTTTAAACCAACTACTCGCGCGCACAGATTGCGGACTCTTACTCGATTTATATAATTTTTATTGCAATGCCATCAATTTTGGCTTTGATCCTTACGCGGCATTGGCCCGTTTACAGTTTGATCGTGTGATAGAAATTCATATTGCCGGTGGTGTTACTCATGAGGGGTTTTTATTGGATGTTCACAGTAGCGAAGTGCCAGAAGAAGTATGGGCGCTGCTCGAATGGATTTTGCCGAAGTTGCCCAATCTTTGTGCCATCACCTATGAGTTACTTGAACAAGCATTGCCACTAATGGGCGAGGCTCGCATTATCGCGCAATTGGATCGCTGCAAATCGCTGTGGAATTATTATCTGGATTGCCGCAAGGAGTTGGACAATGTCGCTGCTTGATGTACAGCGCAGTCTGGTGGGTTTGACGCGCGGCTCAATGGGCGCGTATGAAAATGCCCTTCAGCTCACACCGGATGAGCAAGAATGGTTAACGCAGATTCTGGATTCAAAAGGGTTGCAGGTTACCCAGCAAATTCAGCAGTGGTGGCGCATGAGCCGCGTATGTTCAACTGCCCCCCTGACAATAGAATTACTCAAACGCAATGGCCTTACCGACCTGATTGTTGAATACATCACTAACCAACCGGTACGCACTTTATTTTTTGCGGCGGAGCTGGAACAATTTAAACAGTTTTTAGAAACCCACGCACAGGTCGATACCACCACTAAAACGCTGATTGCATTTGAAGCCGGCATAAAAGCCGCTACCCAACTGGCGTCTGCCAATTTAACGACACAGACTTTTTCACTATCGCTCAAATTTGAACAGAATCCGCTCGAACTTTTTACCGCCCTGCTCACGGGAATGCCGCTGCCCCCCGCAGATCCGCAAGGATTTCAACTTGTTGTTGACTCCACGCTGGAGACGTTATGGCGCTGCTATCGCAACGATGCCATCTCATTGTATTCGCTTAATGAGCATGTTTCCGCCGGCTAGCACTGGGGGTACGCCAGCGAACAGACTATCTCTCCGCCGAAAATTACAATGAAATCTGTCTATCACAACGAGCAATACATCATGAACATTACAAAAATAATTGCCATCGCCCTGCTGGTTCTTGGCATATTAGGTTTGGCGTACGGCGGATTCAGTTATACCAAAGAAACTCACGAGACGAATATTGGCCCGCTGAAGTTGAGCATTAAAGAAGAGCAACGGGTCAACATTCCTATCTCACTGGGTATTGGCTGCTTGTTGTTTGGCAGTTTGTTGTTGGTATTGCGCAATAAATTTTAATTCTCCGCCTCGCCAGAGCGCGTACGCCGTGCGCGCAATAGAATAAAATCCCAGGGTTATTTCTACGCCGCTATGCGCTATCGCCTCAGATAGCCTACACTTCCCTCACCGACAATTGTCCGGTCGAATAACTAAGTGCTCACCCCTTTTCAATCCAATCAATGTCCGGGTTTTATTGAATGAGTCAATTCATGTGGATACTTGTGCTGGCCGCTATCGCCAGTATTGCGAATGCTCAAACTCCGGCAGATCCACCCCCAAAAACACTGATCGTGACGCATAAACTCCCCGAATTCGGCGATTTAAACCGCAAAACCTACGAGCAGCAAGTGATTGAGCTGGCGCTGGAAAAAACTCGGAAAAAAGTAGGGGCATTTGAGATGATGCCCATTAACATTATTTCCCGTACCCATGCCGTAGCAGCGCTTAGCAAAAACCTCTATCAAAATTTTGTGATAGCACTTAGCTACGAAGATGAATTATTGAAAAGCGGCGACCTGATTTACATTCCCTTTCCGCTCGAATTGGGGGCACTGAGTTATCGCATCTGCTACGCCAATAAAAAATTCACCAAACAAGTACGCGAGATAGACAGCCTGCAAGAATTAAAAGCCTACAAGGTGGGTGTGGGCACCGGCTGGGTCGACGCAAAAATTTTGCACCACCATGGCCTGCAGATTGTCGAAGGAAGCAATATTACCGGCTTGTTCCGCATGACTCAGGCTGGCCGCACAGATCTCTTCTGCCCCAGCCCGACTGAATACTTTCATGAGCTCGATATAGAGAAAGCCACTGATTTTCAATTAGATAATAAACTCGCACTCTATTACCCCTTGCCGAAATTTTTATTTAGCCATAAAAGTAACCAGGCACTGATGGACCGCATCAAAGAGGGTATTGATATCGCCTACAAAGATGGCTCTTTTCAACAATTATGGCGCGAAGTCCATGAAGCAGATTTAAAGCGCGCAAAACTGGATGAACGTCATTTTATTAAAATGGAAAATCCTTTTATTACGACACTAAACGATGACTATAAACGGTATCTGATCAATCCACTCGAGTATTGACTTGATCGACCACCAGCCGGTGCTCGCCATCAAACACCGGCAGGCAC
>NZ_JBRFPI010000191.1:0-8409 GCF_053579595.1 Cellvibrio sp. | reverse complement strand
CGCCAACAGTCCAATCCAGCAATACGTGCCCGGTGTTAGCAAAGCACACCAGGAATTGGAGCTGGCACAATACACCGATTTGCCTTCTGCTATTCACAAAACAATTGCTTGGGAAAAGCGCAGGCGCTTATTAGCCGCGCATAATCACTAGCCCATTACTCAGACGGACGTAGCGCATGACTGCATTTGCCCCCCACCAATTACGACAAACCGTATTAAAAATGGCCTATTCCGGTTCGACCGTGCATATCGGCTGCGCATTTTCGATTATCGAAATTATGTCGGTGCTCTATCGCAACCATTTACGCTATCCCGGCGATAATCCAGCAGCAGCACTGCGTGATTATTTAGTATTGAGTAAGGGCCATGGTGTTATGGCACAGTACGCCTGCCTTTATGAAAAAAATTGGTTGTAGACTACAGACATCGAAAACTATTTTAAAGATGGCTCAAAGCTCAAAGGATTATCCGATGCTCACGTTGTCGGCTGTGAAGTCACTTCAGGCTCCTTGGGGCACGGCTTATCTGTAGGTGTAGGTATGGCACTCGCTGCCAAATTAAATAAAAGCGATCAATACTGCTACGCTATTGTTGGCGATGGCGAAATGAATGAAGGCACCATGTGGGAAGCTATTTTATTTGCCAAACAACAAACACTGGATAATTTAATTGTTATCGTCGATGAAAACGGTTTTCAGGCAATGGGCAAAACCCATGACGTGTTAGGCTTAGGCAGCCTTAAAGATAAATTTATTGCATTTGGTTTTGATGCAATTGCCGTCGATGGTCATGATGAAACCGCGCTGGACAACGCCTTGGTCGAATTAAAAAACAGTAAAAATGGCAACCCAAAAGCCATCATCGCCCGCACTGTAAAAGGCAAAGGTGTTTCGTTTATGGAAAACGAAAACAGCTGGCATTACACGCGTTTAACCCAAGACACTTTTGATCTGGCCATGGCCGAATTGGAGCCAGCAGTATGAGATCCATATTTTCCAAAGCTATTCTTGCCGCAGCCCAGGCAGATTCCAAAGTGCTGCTATTAACTGGCGATCACGGGTATGCATTGTTCGATGAATTTCGTAAATGTTTACCGGCGCAATTTATTAATGCCGGCATCGCCGAACAAAATATGGTTGGCGTTGCTGCAGGCCTTGCCAAAGCGGGCTTTAAGCCGATTGTGTATGGCTTGAGTGCATTTGTACCCATCCGCGTGCTTGAACAAATTAAAATGGATGTGTGTTACGAAAACTTACCCGTCGTCTTTATGGGCGACGGCGCCGGTTTGGTTTACAGCAGTTTGGGTAGTAGCCATCAATCGACGGAAGATATTGCTGTATTGCGCTGTATTCCCAATATCAGCATTTTATCGCCTTGCGATGTTTATGAAATGCAATATGCCATGGATCAGGCATTGCGTTTTGAATCGCCATTTTATGTACGTATGGGAAAATCCGATATTGGCCAAGTACATCAAGGACCAGTTTCCGTACCTATTGGCGATTTGGTAACTGTACGTACAGGTACGCAAAACAATGTTGTTTTTTTAGCGACAGGGTCAATGGTAAAAACGGCTGTTACACTCGCGGAAACTATAGATGCATCAGTGTGGAGCGTGCCGGCCATAAAACCTATCAATACAGACCAACTCAACAGTATTGCCCTACACACCAAAACACTGGTGACACTTGAAGAGCATTCAATCATGGGCGGCTTGGGTAGCTTGGTTGCCGAAATAGTCAGTAAAACGGGCAATACGCGGGTTGTCCGTATGGGAGTGCAAGATCGGTTCTCACAAAAGTGTGGCAGCTACGATTATTTGCTTAAAGAGCATGGCATTGATGTAGCGGCTTTATTACCACAACTCTCATCAATACTAGTCACAGATTAATTTAATTACCTATTTATTACTAACGATCTACTGTAAGCACTTACGGTAGAAGACTTATTGTCTAAGACTTCTACCCAAGGTACCTAAGGTAATACCAATTCATAGGGGAATGGAGTTTGTATTTTTTTAAACTCAAGGAACAAGGCTTATTATGCCTATTGTTATTAGCCTATGTTGTCGTGCGCAGTTTTTATTTGGATGCTGTACCACGTTGGGATGCCGCCACCTATTGGGGCGGTATTACCAGCGCAATTGACGCCACTAAAAATATTGATAGCGTTACTGAAATACCACGCGTTATTCTCGACACTTATAACGTTTTTGGCCATTCCGCGATGGGTTATGTTGGCTTATTGGTACTAGGACAACTAATTGATTACCCCAATCTGTTTACGCTTAACTTCACCCATCTTTTGTTGGCTACTTTTTCGGTAGTCTGCACCTTTAAAATTTTTCGCTGGTTTTTACCAAGCGCGCGCCATTTACCGGAAGTATTATTGGCTACCGCAATATTTGCACTGGACCCCCTATTTTTTGCCACGTCTATTTTTATCAATACTGATTTTCCAGTATTGGTTTTTTTTACTGCCGCACTGGCAGCATTGCTTTATGGTCGCTACGGCTGGTTTGCCATTGCCAGTCTGTTTATGATTTTCTCCAAGGCTACAGGAACACTATTCTGGATTTCATTTATTGGCGGTATAGGGCTTTATAGCTCGATTATTCTGTATCAGGAAATTCGTGCAGGCCGTATCCCCAGCTTAGGTCAATTACTTCCGCCCACAGGATTTTCAGCGGTAAAACACCACCTCCCGTTATCAACATTTTTTTACCGGATCTTTTGTATTTTCCTACCCGGGATTGCTTTTAAACTCTATTCGATAGTCAAACAAGGAGCCATGTGGGCAGCGAGCAGCGGGATTAAATTCGATTCGCAGGGTTGGAATTGTTTTGGTTTCAATCCTCGCGTAATGTCCAATCGTGCGGGCGAAATATTTATTCTCAATTTTCACTGGGTATTGGTGCTTATTGTATTGTTTACAGTCTTGGTCGGTTATGGTCGCCATATCGAGCGAAGCGCAAAAAAAACAACCACAACAATGGTGTCTCTATCGATAAATTTCAGTAAAAAGTACAGTCAATCGATTATCGCTAAATCCAATACTGAAAATGCAGAAACCACCATTGTTGCAAAAAAAAATAATCGCTGGTGGGGTATTTTGCTTGTACTGATATGCTTCCTTACTTTTGTTGCATTTAACCTCACCTACATCACCTACATTATTCCGCGCTATGTAGTGCACAGTGGGTTTTTCCTGATTATTTTTACACTACTAGCGCTACAATTCGCTGTAAAATCAACTAAAACCCGCTGCACTTTGCTCACCATCGTATTTACCTTGTTTGCATTACAAACCTTTCGCACGATTGACCCTCTCTCGAAATGGGTATTTGGATCAACCGCCTTCAGTGAACACCGTATTTTACAAATTGATAGCGCTGGTGAAGCTCAGGGAAATGGTTTTGTCTACAACGCAGAATTTGCTGTATTGGACAAATTACTCAATCGCATGCAAAAAGCGATGCCGATCAAACCTGAAACCATCATCATCACGTGGAATAGCGACAGCGGATACTCCTGGTTTACGCGCGGTGACACCTTTGTCAATGCCGATACATTGGAGCGCACCATAGATACTCGCAATAAATTTGGCTACAACATTATTGATGTCAAAAGCTTGCACAGTGCGATTGCACCGCATGAAGCCTATTATGTATATATGCCATGGCTTGCGCAATTTTCTAACGAAGAGCAGGAGCTCGCTCATGTACGTCAGTTTTATCAGGTATCAATAGCTGAGGATGTTGGATTCCAAGGATACAGCTTGAGATTCTACAGGCTTACTCGCCGTCCACATCAATAAATCTATCTGGTAGCCCGCGCTTCACGCGCGGCTACGCCAGTGTGCTTCCACTTACCCTGCTTCCACCGCCAACCTTTAATAAGCGCGCGAACAAACTCATCTAACACCGCCGCAATTAATAATCCAAAGAGCCCCAAACCAAAAGGTATTGCCAACATATACGCAAGCGGAACTGAAATTAACCAGATCACGCCAATACTGGAAACCGAAGTGAACGTAGCATCGCCAGCGCACCGTAGTGCGCTGCCGATGGTGATATTGACAGTGCGCCAAGGCTCGGCTAAAAAGCTCAACACAAACGCCCAGAAGCCTATTGCTATAACTTCTGGATCGCTGCTAAACAATTTCAAAATAGGTTGATTGAACAACAACCAACACAGAGCTAACACACTCGTTCCTATCAAGGATATTTTCAAACTCTGTTTAAGTTGCTTATCAACCAAATAAAATTCTTTGCGGCCGACACGCTGAGCGATGATTGCTTCTGTCGCCATACCTATGGCGATAGAAATCATCAAACAAAATAAAAAAGTATTGTAAGCATAGACTTTTACTTTCAATGCTAGATCACCCACTTCCGCTGCAATCCAATTTAACGCAATCATGTAAGCCTGGAATGACATAGGTTCAAGAATTGAAGGCGCGGCGATCATCAATACCGGTGCTATTAATACTGAAAAATTTTTCCACCCCTCGCGCAGGGGAATATGAATGCGCAATTTAAAGTGCACGACCAGCATCACAAATAACAAACTCGCACCCGCCGCAACAATACTGGCAACAGCAACACCCACTACTCCGGTTGGAGGGATTCCCATAAAGCCATAAACTGCGATCGCATTACCAACCAGGTTCACGCCGAATAAAATAATATTGCTATAGGTATTCCACTGGGGCTCGCCATAAATATTCAAAATAGTTTGGTAGATGACGCGGCAACCCCAGAGCGCTACCATCCAACCAATAAGTGATAAATAAGTGCGCGCATGCTGTTCCACTTCGACACTCAACGACATCGCTGAAGCCACCCAAGGACCACCGTGATTTACTGTCAGTGCAGCAATGAGCGCAAGAGCCACTACAAAAATGCTGTAGGCGGCAATAGTCGCATTACCGCGTGCATAATCATTTGCGCCGATCCTCTGACTTGCAATACTCGCGCCTGCAAAGGCGCTCACAATCAAGAAGGCATTAGCGACGAAAACTAAAGGCGTAACCGCACCCACCGCCGCCGCTGCGCTATCGGATATTCGGCTGAGGAAATACATATCAACCAATGGAATGGTGTATGTCACCGCCTGGTCAAGAAACATAGGGCGACTCATGCCCCACAGCCCTTTATCCAAAACGCGACTTTGCGGCACTGGTTTAGGTGCAGATGTCATAATGAGCTTCTATTACGTGGTCGTATTATTAAAAGCACAGAGGCAGATAACCTGCCTCTGTCAAAAAAGATGAGCGGAGATCAGACGGCTTCACGCAGGACAACGGCAGGGGGCGTTGTCACAACATGACGGCAACAGATGTAGCCTAGCGCAGAAACGAACGCAGCGCCGCTAAGAGGGGATATTAACCAGAAAATATAGTGTGGTTGTATCGCCGTTTCCAACACAAATTTTTGCAAGCTAATTAAGAGTATTTCGGTTCCGACGATCGCAATCAAACCCGCCAAAAATCCAAGAATAGCAAACTCCGCACAAATACTTCCCACTATTAACTGACGTGAACTACCTAGCGCACGCAATAAACCAGCTTGTTGTTTGCGCGCAGCAATACTGCCCATCACCGCTGCTAAAAGCACCAGACAACCGCCAATCAATGTCAGCCACAACACCAACAGGACACCATCACTGACTTGATTAACAATGCTGCGAATCTGTTCGATAATCCTGTCAAGCTCCATCACCAGAATGGTTGGATGATCTAACAACAATTCATTGATAAACGATTTTTGTTGTGTCGGCAAATAAATACTGGTGATAAATGTGGGCGAATAAGTATCCAATGAACCCGGTTCAAAAATAAAAAAGAAATTCGGGCGCATGCTACGCCAGTCAAGGCTGCGGAAACTCGCGACTTCAGCATCTAACAATAATCCACCGAATGAAAATTGCAATTTATCGCCAATTTTTAATCCGACTTCTTTCGCAGTTTCCACTTCCACTGATACACCCGGCAAATTCGCAGCACTGCGCTGCCACTTATCCCACCAAACCCCCTCAAGGACTTTATTATCGGCCGCCATGGTTTCTGCCCAAGTCACATTTAATTCGCGGCGTAAGGCGTTGATATTAGAGCGCTGCTCTTCCGTAGTTTCAACACCGTTAATGTGTGTTAATCGCGCGCGCATCATCGGATAAAGCGGTTCAGGGCGGACGTTGTTTTTTTCCAACAATGTTTGAACTTGAGATAATTCAGCGGGTGGAATATTCACTAAGAAATGATTGGGTGCGTCATCCGGCACTTGCACTTTCCATTCTTCAATCAGCGATGTGCGTACTATGGTCAATGTAAACAACAGCATAATTGCTATCGCAAATACCAGAATTTGCACCAGGCTTTGGCCGCGCTGACGCTGCAGGTTGGCAAATGCCAACCGCCAAAAGCCACCGAGGCGCAATACCATTTTTTTACTCAAGGCCAGCAAGCCGTAGGCAGCAACAATGGTAACTAAAATGACAGCCAATAACGCGCCGCTGATACTCAATGCCAATTTCAGATCGCGGCTAAATAGAATCACTAACGTTAATACGGCAAACAACGCTAATACCGCTTGCATCCATACCTGCGGCATATTGACCGCCAATTCGCGGCGCAGGATTTTTAGCGGTGGCACCGTTGGTAAATACCAGAGTGCAGGCAAGGCAAAAAATACCAGACACATCAGGCCGCTAAAAAAACTCAGTCCGTAAGGATAAAAACTCGCATCACCCAAACGTATTTGATACACCTGCTGCAGACTAGTGGCCACAGTGCGCTGCAGCAACTCACCAAAGACCAAACCGATTAACGACGCAATTACACCTAATAGAACTAACTGGGAAAAGTACAGAGTGCGAATACGTGTCGCACCGGCACCTAAACTTTTCATCAGCGCCACCTGATCAGTATGGCGTGCTGAAAATTGTCGTGCGGTAATCGCAATTGCTACGCCAGCCAGCAACACTGCAATAACTGCAGACAACAATAAAAACTGACGGCTGGTATTGAGGGTGCGCCCTACCCGCTCTTGTGCGGAATTAATATCAATCAAGCGCTGATGTTTATTGAGCTGCGGTTTAAGTTGATCGACAAATGCTTTCAGTTGGCCAATATTGTCCGATGCAATTAACCATTGATAATCCACACGGCTCCCAGGCTGCACAACCTGGGTTTTTTCCAAATCGGCAATATTCATAATCAGGCGCGCGCCGGTCATACTGAATGGATTGGCACTGTCAGGTTCGCGAATTAATACTTGCGTAACCGTTAATTCATATTCACCCACAGCCACTTTATCGCCCAGTTCAATTTTCAACAGCGGCAACAAGCGTGAATCGACCCAAGCTTCGCCGGGCGCAGGGATTGATTTGGCAATTTCGATTTCGGCAAGATTCATCGCAAAAGGTACACGACTGATTTCAAATTGCCCGCGCAAGGGGTAACCAGTGTCTACTGCTTTTACTGATGCGAGGTGCATTTCATCACCCGCAAAAACCATAGAAGAAAAAAGTGCAGCTTGCGTTTGTTTAATGTTTTCTTTTGCCGCAGCAACAGGCCAGTCAGGATTATGTGGTTGCGAACCGCGTACTATGTAATCCGCACCGAGTACGCTATTACTCTCGCTGATCAGCGTCGATTCCAAGCGATTGGTAAAAATGGAAATTCCGCTCAGGACTGCAACCGCCAACAGCAATGAAAATCCCAATAGTTTTAATTCGCCACTGCGCCAGTTGCGCCTTAATAAATTAATTGCCAGCATCATCGCAATTACTCCCGCCCCGAGACTATAGCGCCCGCTGCTAACTCAATCCGGCGTTTACACAATTGCGCCAGACGTTCTTCGTGCGTAATTAAAATCAGAGTTGTACCTTGCGCTCGGTTTAATTCAAACAACAAGTCAATGATGCGCGCACCGGTAGTGCTATCGAGGTTGCCAGTAGGTTCATCGGCAAATAGGACTTTGGGCTCACTGGCAAATGCGCGCGCAATCGCAACACGCTGCTGCTCGCCGCCGGATAATTGTTGCGGATAGTGATGCAAGCGCTGCGCTAATCCCACACGCTCTAAAAATTCACGCGCTTTGCTGCTGGCCGCTTTGTCGCCACGCAGTTCCAGTGGCAACATCACGTTCTCGTGGGCACTGAGGCCGGGTAGCAGTTGGAAAGATTGAAAAATAAATCCGACATTGCCGGCGCGAACTTTTGCCCGCCCTTCCTCGTCTAATAAAGAGAGATTATTGCCATTGAGAATTACCTCGCCGCTACTGGGCACATCCAGACCAGCGAGAATCCCCAGCAAGGTAGATTTACCCGATCCCGATGCCCCTCTAATAGCCATAGACTCACCGGCCAATACGCTGATGGAAATCCGATGAAGGATCGTTAAATTACC
>NZ_JBRFPI010000190.1:0-8435 GCF_053579595.1 Cellvibrio sp. | reverse complement strand
ATCAGCAGCGCAGACTATGAAAGAGGATTTGGAAGCAAATCTCGCCGACATGCAAGCTGAGTTTGATTTTAAAGACGAAGCGGCAAAAATTCAGGGCAAGCGGAAGTTAAATCGTTTTGAAGTGAATTTAATTCAGGTGTGGCTCGGCAAAACTGAAGCGGATGTTGTTAAAAAAATGGGCAACCCTGTTGTTAATGAGGCGGGCAATATGCGCTTTTTGGATTATGCAAATGAATTCAGCAATAAATCGGTAGTGATGGATATGAAGTCTGGCGCTGCTTGGGAGGAAGGGATTTATTCGCGCTGCAATTTCCAATTCATTTTCATTCCGGACAAGAGTTCGGCTTGGCGTGTTGCCGACGTCCGCGTATGGGCCGAGGGCGACGCCAGTTTTACCTGCAGCGGTTTTGCGGAAGTTCCGGATTAACAGGAGGATAACATGAAATATTTAACCAGCATTCTCGCCAGTATTTTTCTAGCCGCTTCTATTTCTGCCGAGGTAAGCGCAGCCAACTGCCCAGGTGGTATGATCGCGCAAGGCAGTACTTGTGTAGCCGATCACAAACAAAAAACGGCCGCCGCCGACAGTAATTTTGATGTCCTTGGCGGCATTATGGATACCAGCAAAAAGGAAATTAATGTTAAAGAAGCCATTGACGGCAATGTAAAAAATGCACTGGAGAGTACAGAATACAAAGCTTGGGAGCAGGGCAGCTGGGAATTTTTTCAAGCTAATTCCAATGCAAAAAAAGGTGAATATTGCACTGCACTGTTTAACAAGCAGGGCAATATAGTTGCGTTAATGGGCCCAGGTGGCTCTTATAAAGGCGCCCTCCTGGCCTTCTCAAATCTTGCTGACGCGGCAAACGGCAGTGGTAAATTTCCGATTCCAGAAAAACCAGGCACCATTGAACTTACCCTTTATCAAAATGATGAACCTCCGGCAAAAGTAAAAGCCTTCCATTGGGATCTTGGCCAGGAAAATTTAGTGGGTGATGAAAAGCCCCTGATTGTATTTGCCGTACCTACCATTGAAGCAGCGCTGGAGACTATGGAGGAAAAAATCAATTTTCGTCTGGAATATAACGGCGAAATTATTGAACAAGTGGAGTGGCACTCAAGCCAAATGGCAAAACAAAAACTACAGGCTTGCCTAAAAGGCAAATAATTGTTCTAGCATACAGGTAGCTTGGTTAAAAACAGTGTTACTCCTGTAAACCGTTAAATCGTTTTATCTCTTTCAGCAGGATTCAAATCGATGTCGCAAAACAATTTGATTTTATTGGTTGAGGATGACCGCCGTTTGGCTCAGCTGGTAAAAGATTTTCTGGAGAGCAATGATTTTCAAGTTGCGATCGAGGAAAACGGCAATCGTGTTATTCGCCAGACGCAGAATTTAAATCCGGCGCTAATTGTGCTCGACTTGATGTTGCCGGGAAAAGATGGGTTGACACTTTGCAAAGAATTGCGCCCGCAATTTAAAGGCCCAATTTTAATGCTCACCGCGCGCGATTCGGATTTGGATCAGGTGCTGGGTTTGGAATACGGTGCTGATGATTATGTGATTAAACCCGCCGAACCGCGCGTGTTGCTAGCCCGCATTCGCGCGCTTATGCGTCGCTACTACCAGAATGATCCACGCGAGCAAGAGGCCCTGGTATTTGGTGAATTGTGTATTCAACCTACTGCGCGCAAAGTGTTATTCGGCGGTGAAGAAGTGGTGTTATCCAGCCACGAATACGATTTGTTATTAGCGCTCGCGGCGCAAGCCGGGCAAATCCTCAGCCGCGAATTTTTGTTCAACCACATCTACAATCGCGAATACGATGGTTTGGATCGCACTATCGATGTCCGTATCTCGCAGCTGCGCAAAAAATTAAACGATAATCCGGATAACCCGACGCGGATCAAAACCATTTGGGGCAAAGGGTATTTGTTTATTGCGGATGCCTGGAAATAATCGCGGACTTCTAATCCAACCATGAATCGTGCCTTTATTTCCCTCTACTTTTTTATCGTCGCTTCAGTGGTGTTAATCGGCTGGGGTTTGAACCAGTTTTGGGAAAGCGTGGCGCCCGAGCAGGAACCGACGGCGGAAATTCACGCACTCTTCGCGCTCATCGAAGATGACTTATTAACGCAACAGCCACAATCTGATGCTGGCTACACGCAGTTAGCGCAGCAACTCAGTGCACAATTAAATCTCTCGCTCGAATTATTACCGCTTGATGATCTGGCACAATCGGCAGCTATGCATGAATTGCATGCGGGAAAAATTCTTGCGGCGAGCAGCAATGGCGACATTATCTGGTACAAACGTCTCGCCCAAACTGATCAAGTCGTTATGCTCAGCATACCAGTGAGCGATGAAAGCGAATCACCGTTTTATCGCCTGCTGTTAATTGTGTTTTACCTCGCCATTGCACTGGTAATTTATTTATGGGTTTGGCCACTCTCGCGCGACAGTAAAAAACTGGAAAGCCAAACCCGCATGTTGGGCAAGGATGACGTACCGGAAACGCTAAAAATTTCGCCCACGTCAACGCTTTACCCACTCGCACAAGCCTTCAACCATATGGCGCAACGGTTGCGCGAATTAATTGCATCGCACCGCGAAATGACCAACGCTGTCTCCCATGAATTGCGCACACCTTTAGCACGGATGAAATTTGCCTTGGCTATGATTGAAGAGGAAAAACTCAACGATAAAGATCGACGCCAGTTGCGCAGCGTGGAACAAGATATTGCCGAAATGGAATCGCTAATCAGCGCGCTTTTGGCCTATGCCGGGTTTGAGCAAAAAACCCAACAGCTGAAACAAACCAGCGGCCATATGCGCGACCTGCTCGATGAATTGCAACTGCGCTTTGTCCGTCACAATCAACGTCATTTACAGTTGGACATTTGTGATAACACTGACAATGCCGAATTTATCTGCGAGTGGAAATTGATCGAAACGGTGTTGCAGAATTTCATCAACAACGCCGCGCGCTACGCCAAATCGCGCATTCGAATTGAACTCATGCAAACGCAAAGTGAATATATTATTGCCGTAGAAGACGACGGCTCTGGCATCCCCGCCGATAAACGTGAGCGAGTGTTTGAATCCTTCGTTCGTCTGTACCATGAAGAGCAACATGAAAATACAGCCGGTTCCGCCACTGGCGGTTTTGGTTTAGGCCTGGCGATTGTCAAACGCATCATGCAATGGCACCAGGGCACCGCGCAGTTTGTCGAACCGCAAATTTTAGGTGGAGCGAGGGCGCAGATTCGCTGGCCGAAAACTCCGACCTAATCCCCTAAACGCTGGCTTTTCATACAAGATTTATCGCAATTTTATGTAATTTAGAAGTTGAACTTTGAAATTACATAGAATAGCCTTGCTTCATGATTAAACGCCACATAGAACCCGAATTTCTCCAATTACTGGGTGAATACCCAATAGTGACCATTCTTGGGCCGCGTCAGGCAGGTAAAACCACGCTTGCCAGGCAGCTATTGCCTGACTATGCCTACATTAATCTGGAGCATCCTGAAACCCGCGCTTTTGCCCAAGACGACCCCAAGGCCTTTTTGGCGCAATATCCCGGTAAGGTTATTTTTGACGAAATCCAGCGCTTGCCTGAGTTGCTTAGCTACCTGCAAGTGGCGGTGGACAACCAACGCGAGAACGGGCGCTATGTGCTTACCGGCTCACATCAATTAGCCTTGCGCGAGGCGATTGCGCAGTCTCTTGCTGGGCGCACTGCCATTCTTCATCTACTGCCATTTTCCATCGCGGAATTGGTTGATAACGATTTGGGTTTTGCCAAAGCGGAAGATTACATATATCAAGGATTTCTGCCGCGTATTTATGATCAGCAACAGCGTACGTCAACAGCCTATGCAAATTACTACCAGACTTATGTCGAGCGCGATGTTCGCCAGCTGATTAATTTAAAAGACGTTGCCCAGTTTCAAAAATTTATGAAGTTGGTTGCGGGCAGGGTAGGGCAGCTGATGGATTACTCGTCGCTGGCGGGTGATGTTGGTGTGAGTGCTACAACTATCAAGCACTGGCTTTCCATTTTGGAAGCCTCTTTTATTCTTTACAAATTGCCCCCCTATTTTGAAAATTTTGGCAAGCGTGTGATAAAAACACCGAAGTACTATTTTATCGATACTGGCTTGTTGTGTTTTTTACTTAGTATAGAAAATCCACAACAAGTCGCACGTGATCCGCTAATTGGCCAACTATTTGAAAATCTTGTGGTTATCGATGTGCTTAAAAATTTCTATAACAAAGGCAAGCTTGACAATATCTATTTTTTCCGCGATAGCAACGGCCTTGAAGCCGATTTGTTGTTGCAACAAGGGCGGCAGTTAATGCCGATAGAAATAAAATCCAGTTCAACCTATAAACCGGAATTGCTCAAAGGACTCAAACGGATTATGGAATTATCGCCACAAATGGCGAATGCGCACTTGGTCTATTCAGGTGATGCGATGCAGTTTAGCAATGGAATTAATGCCATTCGTTTTGACGATTTGGCAGCGCGATTGAATTTAATAAATTAACAACACGGAGATGACCATGAAAAATTGTCCGCACTGTAACCAGAGCCCCATTTCGTTTGGCGCTTGGTGTAATGGTATTAATTCGCTGACCTGCAATTGCGCACACTGCGGGGCAAAATTAAAAGCCAGTGCTGCTACCTGGATGTGTACCGCTTTGATTGTGATAGCCATGATTGCGGTGGTTGCTGCGGGAATAGCGATTTTCGGGTTAAGTATTCGCACTGATCAATTGAAATTAATTTTGTTGGTGTCGTTGCCGGTTATTGCAGGTTGTTTTATCGGATATCACTTCGGCGGTTATAGCAAGGCATCATCTCTGTTGAGCAAAACGGAATTTACCGGTTTGTACTGCAAATCATTGCTCACCCATTATCCGCAGGCGCAAATACAATTCAGTGATGAGCTGACGATCACCATTAAAAACGTGAATGGTTTTGAAGTGAATAAACATTTAGGTAACGCCTATAGTGCCTATAGCTCTGGCTCGCGGCCTTTGGAAGTTGTCATCAACGAGCAGCTCGCCAGTTTTGAATCCATTGTGAAACCGGAAACCGCGAAAACCCGCGAGCATATTTTGCCGGTAGTGCGTTCCGCCGATTTTATTGCGGCGAGTAAACAGCAATTACAAGATGCAGGATTCACAGGTGGTGATTTGCCATTCTGTTACGAACCCATCAACCAGGATTTATTTTTGTTATACGTGTTGGATACTGAAACTGGTATGCAATATCTGAGTCCAGAATCATTGGAAAAATTCGGCATTCAACGCGAGCAGTTAAACCAGCTGGGGTTGGAATATCTCAAAATGCATTTTGCACAGCGCAATGCACAACTAGAGCCGATTGATACCCAAGGAAAAGGCAAACTGTATCGTTTCCGCGTTGACGGTAACTACGACGCTTCCCTATTGGCGTTCCCCACAAAAATTGCTGAGATTGCACAGATGATTGGCGATACTCCAATCATTTTTATTCCCGCACGCGACACAGTGTTAATAGCGGGAAAAAACGATGTTGAAGCCATCGAGTTTGCCTCGCACTTGGCTGAAAAAGGTTACGCGGAGCTTGCTTATGCGATTAGCCCGTATGGATATGTGATGGGTGAATCCGGGTGCGATCGATATTAGTGCTGTATCGATTAGTTATTTACATCGCGTCCCTAACCGTTTTGCTATCAACAAACTGTTCAAAGCTTTTTATCTTGCCATTGTGAAGTATCCAAAGGTGCGCGACTCTGGCTGTGAAAAATTTCCCGCTAGCTTTATAGGTTCCGCTATAAGTGCCATAAGCAAAAACCTTGTCGCCAGCGGCAACGTAGTCTTCCACAACAAATTTGTAGTCATTCCATTCACCTCCTAAACGGGCAAAAACATTTTTTTCAATTTCATCAAATCCTTGGTAAGTTCCTGCATAAGGAAAACCTTCGGCTTCGGTCCACAGTGTGTCAGAAGTTATGTACCGCTTGAGGTTTTTGCCATTTTCTTCAGAGCTTTTGCCTTCATAAGTGCTTTTTACAATATCAAGATTGGTCATTGTTTTTGTCCCGGCATTTGATGTTTCATAATTGTCAGCAGTTAAGGTAGATGCTGTTGAGAGGGAGGGGCATGACTGAAGCATAAACAAAATTACGAAAGTACTTATCAATATCTGAGTCTGGCGCATGGGTTAATCCTGAGCGTAGAGATACGAAAAACTTTTCGAACTGGCATGCAGTTCGAAAAGTTAAAAACACTACTATGTGACTACTGTCCCCACTTCATTTCACCCATAATAACTTTCGCACTTAACCCTAAAATGCTGTCGCCACCAATAGTTGGGTAATTGGTTTTCACCTTGGCAATTAATTCACCGGAATTGGTTGATGACTTAGCAGCGACTTCAAAGTCCTTAATGTATTGGCGAGTAAAGTTAACGGCATCAATAGTCATCGGCTTATCGCCCAACATGTGCCCTGGAATTACAGTTTTGGGTTTTAATTTTTCAATATTGTCGAGGGTTTTAAACCATTTTTGACGTGATTCGGGCGTTTGTGTATCCGCTAAAAAAACATGCATGTTGTTAAATACTACTACACCACCCAACATGGTTTTGGTGGAGGGAATCCACACAAAGGTATGTTTGGGATCGTGGCCATCAATACCCACAACTTGTACCTTTTCACCATCAATCATTAGTGTCTCGTCTTCCAGCACTTCTGTCACTACCACTTTTTCCCTCCCTTTTTCTTTCACCATCTGCCCCCACTATACTTTCTTTCCTTCCATTGATCCATTGATATAAGCTTGTGTATTCGCTGTGGAAACTACTTTGGCATTTGGGTAGGCGGCGGTGATCACATCCAAACCAAAATAATAATCAGGATCACCATGACTAATATAAATCGTTCTTAATTTTTTACCCGATTTTTTGATGAACTTAACAGCTGATTGCGCATCATTTCGTTGAAATTGCGCGTCAACTAAAATGGCTTCCTTGGGGCCAGTAATTAATACTGAACTCACCGGGAACATACTTTTTTCTTGAGGATTAAATACGGTTGTTTCTAATGTTGTACTGATTGCGTTTGCAGATAAAGCCGCCATGGCTAACAGTGCACCTGTTGGAATTAATTTGGAAAAAATTTTCATAATAACCTCTAGAAAGTTTGCTGATGCGGTGGATAAATACGTTGTTAATAGTTTTTTAAATATAAAGGCACAGGGTATTACCCGCGCGCCACGTAGCAAAAATCATTACGCAGCAACAAGCTGCGCAACATGCTTGGCCAGTAAATAGGGCTTTCCATAAGTGCTGCTGTGGTCAAGCTTTTGAAATTCGCCATCCTGCTCCAATACCAAGGTGGGGAAACCATTGCCGCCAACTGTTTGCATCAGGTTGCGCGCTTCTATTGCGATAGTGGGCAGGCTGTGTTGAAGGTTTTCCAGCGCTTGTGCAAAAGCTTTCGCCTCCAATCCTAGTGTCTGTGCGTGCGTGTTCAGTGTGGCGATATCGCTCACGTCTTCGCCCAATTGGTAGTGGCTTTGTTGAATCAGTTCGAGCATGCGCAAGCCCGCTGTTGGATTTAGGAAATGAGTTGCCAATACTGCTGCGGCAGGTAGTTCAGAGTGATAGCGTAAAACCGGCGTAGTGCGCACACGTTTGATATAGGCTGCTCCGAACTCAACGCCAGCAACGGCGGCTATACGCAAATCCGCGCTGATGATGTGTTCGCGGTAGGGCTGCTCTATCGTTCTAGGTGCCGCAAATAAAAGGCCAGGATGAAAGACCAGTTCCAGCTCATCGCCAAAGCGATCCTTCAGTGCAGTCAGTAGTGGGCTGGCGGCGTAACACCAGCCGCATAGTGGGTCGAAGATGTAATGTAGTTTTGCACTCACAATGTTGATCTCACAGGAATGATTTGAAATCCGATGAGTGAACTTTAGGCCGATTCGGTGGTGTGAAAAATAGGCTATGATCTAAACCATCTTTCGCTTAAACAGAACAATACTATGCAACTTGATCGATTAAGACGGATGGCACTGTTTGCGATGGTGGTGCGGCACGGCTCTTTTTCAGCCGCATCCCGCGCACTGGATTTAGCGACTTCAGTGCTGAGTTCGGCAGTCAGTCAGCTTGAAGAGGAGTTGGGTGTACGCCTGCTTAATCGCACTACGCGCAGCCTGTCGCTTACCGAGGCGGGGCAGCTGTACCATGAGAAATGCGTGGAGATGCTGGCAGCGGCGGAGACTGCCGAGGAAATGGTGGCCGGTGGTGTGGGTGAAATTGCCGGGCGGTTACGGATTTCTGCCGCCTCTGATACAGCCCAGAAGATTGTCCTGCCCGCGCTGGCACCATTGGCTCGACAGCACTCCAAACTGCTCTTGGATATTGTGGTAGATG
>NZ_JBRFPI010000189.1:0-8456 GCF_053579595.1 Cellvibrio sp. | reverse complement strand
CATCTAAATAAAAAAATAATTTATAAAAAACAATCCCCCTCCCTGGCGTTTTTACTCCTCTATTTTAAATGAAATTTTAAGCGACAAATTCGTTTGTCGCTTAATGATTCACACTGGCACATCTGTTTGCAATGATAATATTGCGCCCAATAATTAATCCTTGCTTGTGCACAACATCACACAATCTCCGCTCTTTTATACGGCAGGCTTCTTGCTAGTCACCCACTGAAGAAACCACTATACCAATGGAAACCCGCTTCAAAAAAATTAGTAAGCGCACCGCGCAAAATCAATTTGCCTGATGCACTTCCTGAGCCCATTCAGCCAGATAGAATGCTTAAGGAGATATGATGTTTACTAAAACTGTTTTGCATCAAGCAATTCAATTACTAGCAAATTCTTTCACCAAATATGTGTTACCTATTAGCAGCCTAATGCTGCTGGCCAGTACTCCTGCCCTCGGCCAAACATCGGCTGAACCTGCTGCCGATGAAGTTGAAGAACTTGTGGTGGTCGGCTCGCGTATACGCCAAACAAATCTCAAAACTATTTCCCCAATTAAAATGATGACGCGGGAAGACGCCGCTGCAGCCGGATTAAATTCCACAATGGATCTGCTGCAATCAAATGTACTTACAGGAGGAACATCGCAAATTAATAACGCTTACGGCGGCTATGTGACCGATGGCGGCCCGGGCGCCAATACAATTTCTTTGCGTGGTTTAGGTGCAAGTAGAACTCTGGTGCTCATTAATGGGCGTCGTGTTGCACCATCAGGCACGCAAGGCGCAGTAGGCACTGCAGATTTGAATGTATTACCCACCGCAATGATTGAACGCGTAGAAGTGTTACGCGATGGCGCTTCCTCGATTTATGGATCTGATGCTGTCAGTGGAGTCATCAACGTCATAACACGTGAGCAAGTTGAGGGATTCGCCATTGAAGGTGACTTCAACTACCCCACCGAAGACAATGGCGAACAAATTCGCTTATCAATAACTGGCGGTATGACTGAAGAGAGACTTTCCCTCTCTGGTTCTTTCGATTATTACGAGCGAAAACCTCTCACCTTGGCAGACAGGGATTGGACTCGTTGCAACGAAGATCTTTTTCGCGACCCTGTAACAGGCGCTTCCGATGATTATATTGACCCACGCACCGGCAAATCCAAATGTTACCCAGCCACTGCCTCTGGCTCGAATGGGGTGACAGTCAATACCATTGGCACACAAGCAGTAACGGCAGCCAACTGGATTTTACTTGGCCTTAACGGCCCGGTTGTCGGAGGCCCCGGATCTTCAGGAACAACCTTTACGCGTTTTCGTCCAAATTCCGCAGTAACGACCGGATTGATTGGTTATGAGGGCGTTGGCGGCGGCAGCAACAGTATTAACGTACGTGATACTTTTGAGCCGCGTATGCTCAATGAAGATTTAATTTCGCCCGCAAAAAACTACACGGGCTTCCTGCAGAGCAGGTATGAACTGGAGTCACTTGGCAACGCCGAAATCTACGCTGAACTATTGGCATCACGACGCGAGTCAAACCAAACGGGCTATCGCCAACTCTCGCTGGATTATCGTCGCGGTAGTCCACTAATCCCCGCGGAGCTTGCATACGGCAACTTTGGTGCAGATCAGGGAACCAGTGGAGGCGAACGCGTTGGTGTGCGCGCGTTCATCGGCTTTGGCAATGACAGCAGCGAGCAGAATGTCGATTTTTACAAACCCACTGTTGGCCTGCGCGGAGACCTCGAGTTTTTGCCCGACTGGCGCTATGACCTCTACACCAGCTACGCAAAATCCGACGCAACCTACGAACGCAATTCATTTCTTATTGATAAATTAACCTATGCCAGTGATGCCGTAACGGCAACGAGCGGAGTAGATTCAAGCCTGGTGCGCGACGGTCTTACATGCGAAATCAATCTCACTGATCCCAATGAAAAATGCATTCTTCTTCCACGCTTAACGGCAGCTGTGGTCGGAGGAAATTTGCCACAGGATTTTAAAGATTATATTTTCCAAAACACCCAAGGCTCTACTGAATACGAGGAATCTATTTATAGTGCCATTATTGATGGCCCTCTTTTCAATGTTCCTGCAGGGGCAGTGCAAGGTGTATTTGGTATTGAGCATCGCCGCATGGAGCTCAAAGACCAGCCCGATGAAAATAGTATCGCGGGCAATCTCTATAATCTGAGCATTGCGACTCCTACATCCGGTGAGGATGACGTCGGCGAATACTATACCGAGATCCAAATCCCGATCTTAGCCGATGCAAGATTTGCTAAAGAGCTGACAATCAATGGCTCTGTTCGTTACACGGATTATGATTCTTACGGTTCAGATGACACCTACAAAATGGGCTTTATTTATTCACCTACGGATTGGGTATCGGTAAGAGGATCACGCGGAACATCCTTCCGTGCGCCGGCACTATTCGAGCAATTTCAAGGGCCGACTAGCGGTTTTCGTCCAGCATCTATTGACCCCTGTAATGACTATGGTAGTGATGGAGTAAATCCAAACCGAGTCATTAACTGCACACAGGAATTACCGGGGCAGCCAGAATTTCAGGCAACCCAAGGTGTTGAAGTATTTAGTCTAGGCGGTGCGGAGGCCGGATTATTTGCGGAAACATCAGAGAACACCAGTTACGGAATTATTTTCGATCCGGCAATTTCCGACACCACAGGCTTGAGTATCACTATTGATTATTTTGATATTCAAATTGATAACGGCGTACAAAAAGCAGGAGAAGATGAAATTCTTGATCGCTGTTACGATTCTGCCGAGTTTGCTGAAGATCGAGGTCTATGCAGATTAGTCACGCGTGACCCTGTTACCAAACAACTTACCGTGAATGATGCCTACACCAATCTGGCTACAGAAGTGGTGCGAGGGCTTGATATCAGCACCGACTTTTCACAAGACATCGGACCCGGCAGCCTGTTAGTCAATCTGAGCGTGACGCGCTACTACGAGCAATCATCAAGACTTTTTGCAGACGAACCAATAGAAGATATCAACGGAAGTCTGGAAAGTCCCGAATTCGGTGGCTCAGGGGAAATAGGCTATGCGCTTGATAACTGGAAATTTCTCTATGGTGTGGAGTGGATTAGCAGCATGGACGGTTACAAAGAAGCTGACGAACTTCCAGAAGAAAGTTTTTCTGATTACACGGTGCCAAGCTACCTCGAACATCGCATCTCCGCACGCTTTCAAGCAGACTCATGGAAAACAACCTTTGGAGTCCGCAACCTAACCAATGAAATACCTCCACAAATTTCAGCCGGCTACTTTAATCGCGTAGGCACAGCACCACTCTACAGCGGCTATGATTATATCGGCAGAGAGGTTTTTATTAATTTTCAAGTGCAGTATTAAAACCTAATCAACACAGTGAGCAAGGGATTGCTCATTTCGCTGATAGCAATATTCACAGAATTCAGCTAGCACCCAAAAAGATAAGGAAACAGTTTTTGTTTTTCTTCTGCACTTAAATTTTCTACCCGCGCTTTATTAACTTCCGGTATTTCTTCCACATCCGCAAAATATTCCAGCGCCTTCTCCAAACTCGCCTCGCGAATAATATGCAAGATTGGATAGGGTGCGCGGTTAGTAAGATTTTCGGCATCATCCGGCTCGGCGTGAGCAAAGCAATACTGAGGATGAAAGGTGGCGAGTTGATAAACGCCAACCCAACGATTGCGCTTGAGCAATTGATTCGTCCAATTTAAAAATTGGTTGTAATCAAAAAAATCCTGTAGATGATGAGGAACAATAACCAGCGTAGTTTCTATTTCACTTGCTGGTTTTTGGTCGAGCAACTCCATTTCTTGCTGTAAATCCTGCAGGAGCATTTCATCATCAGTAGCAGCACTGATAAAAAAGCGCACGCGGTTTTCGCGGGTCGGCTTACCAGAAAAGGGGCAGAGATTTAACCCTATCACCACCTCATTTAACCAGCGGGCGACATCAACTATAACCTTAGTGTCAGCAGCAGGCGCACTCATCTGATTAAACTCCGGCTTTTTTCTGCTGCAAAAGTTTTCCAATACCCTCGATAAAATCCAGCACCAATTCATCATCGCAGGCTTTGTAATGTTCATGCCCTGCTTTGCGGAACAATGCCGCGAGATCCGATTTGGTCAGCTCAATAGTTACCAGCTTGAGTGCATCGCGCAGATCCTGCTCATGCAATACAAACGCGATGCGCAATTTTTTCAGTACATCGTTGTTGGAAATTTTGGCGTGTTTCTCAATGACTTCCGCAACAGCATCGGCTTTTTTACCGCGTTCCTGATCAATCAAATTATTCAAAAAAATAATCAGGATATATTCGGGCATGGCTTCAAAACCGGGTTGGTAATCAGTTTTCAGCAAATTGGCAACATCTTTTTCGCTCAGGTCTATATCCGAAGGCGCAAACAACGCCTGGATTTGTGCGGTATCCAAAGGCTATGCTTGAGTGATTTTGCGAAATATATCGTTGGTTCTCATGGTATGACTCTGTAAGTTGTGAATCTTTGTGACGTGACTCTGTGATGAAAGCGAATATTGAGGCATTCTACCGCAAAGTCTGCACTGTCTGAGAGTGAATCCATGTATCCGTTTTTCGACGTAAACCCCTTTGATCCCGAGCTCGTGGCTGCGCGTAAACGCGCCAAACTGCTCTGCCAGCAATTAAATACACTTCGCGCCGACCAGACCAAAGCACGCAAGCCGATTTATCAGCAACTTTTTGGGCAGGTGTCGCGCGCTTACATCGAGCCGCATTTCTATTGTGATTACGGCAGTAATATTTTTCTGGGTGAGTCCTTTTACGCAAACCACAATTGCGTAATTCTGGATTGCGCCGAAGTGCGCATTGGCGACCGGGTGATGTTTGGCCCGAACGTACAGATCTATGCCACTACCCATCCGCTCGATGCCACTGAGCGCGCCACTGGTAAGGAGTTTTGCGCGGCAGTGACCATTGGCGATGATTGCTGGATTGGCGGAGGAGCAATTATTCTCGCCGGAGTATCGATTGGTGCAGGCTCAGTCATAGGAGCGGGCAGCTTGGTCAACAAGGATATACCTGCCGGCGTGGTAGCCGCTGGCAATCCTTGCCGCATTATTAAAGAAATAGCTGCTAAATCTGATTGAATTCCGGACAATCGGGTGTTTTCACTTGCCGGATCGACACATTTTTTTTAAGGTGTCACCCGATTTTGTCCATTAAGCGACCAGGATCAACGTTCAATTACCTATCCGCCCTGAATTTCCAAGAATAAGTGATGGGTATTTTAGGTCCAGAAGCGACTTGCTAACTCATTAAATAATTAAGGTGAGAGCGCAATAAAAATCTGACATTTTCACCAGGAGTAAGACTTTTATGCAATCACCACTTTTTGAGCAAGCGCTCGATTTATTAGTCTTTGGGATGGGCACTGTGTTCGTGTTCCTGGCACTGCTGGTCGTGGCAATCAATTTGATGTCGCGTTTCATGGAAACCTATTTTCCCGATGCGATTGTGCCCGATGCTCCCACACCAAAATCCAAACCCGGTAACGATACAGTCGATGCCACCACCCTCGCCATTATCCAGGCTGCCATCCGTCAACATCGCGATAAAAATACACGCGGCTGATTCAGGAGTTTTTAGATGAATAACAATAATCCACTCGGAATTACTGATGTTGTACTGCGCGATGCGCACCAATCCCTGTTTGCTACGCGGCTACGTTTGGACGACATGCTGCCGATTGCGGAAAAGCTGGATCGCGTTGGTTTCTGGTCACTTGAATCCTGGGGCGGCGCAACCTTCGATGCCTGCATTCGCTACCTTGGTGAAGATCCCTGGGATCGTATTCGCCAATTGAAGAAGGCGATGCCTAATACACCACAGCAAATGTTATTGCGCGGCCAGAATTTATTGGGTTATCGCCATTATGCTGATGATGTTGTTGAAAGTTTTGTTGAGCGGGCAGCAATTAGCGGCGTAGATGTATTCCGTGTGTTCGATGCGATGAACGATATGCGCAATATCGAAGTTGCAATGAAAGCGGTCAAACGTCATGGCAAACACGCACAGGGCACGCTCTCTTACACGCTAAGCCCGGTACACAATTTGGATGGCTGGGTTGCGCAAGCCAAACAAATCGAAGATATGGGCGCAGACTCCATCTGTATTAAAGATATGGCCGGTCTTTTAAAGCCCTACGATGGTTTTAAACTGGTTAGACGTCTGAAAGAAGAATGCGACATTCCGATTCATATGCAGTGCCACGCCACCACCGGTTTGGCGCACGCGACAATTTTGAAATGTGTAGAAGCGGGTATCGATAACGTGGATACCGCCATCTCCTCAATGTCTATGACTTACGGCCACAGCCCGACTGAAACGCTGGTGGCAACGCTGGAAGGTACCAACCGCGACACCGGTCTGGATTTAATCCTGCTTGAAGAAATCGCTACCTACTTCCGCGAGATCCGCAAAAAATACGCGAAGTTTGAAGGCTCGTTAAAAGGTGTGGATGCGCGCATTCTCATCGCCCAGGTTCCCGGTGGCATGCTCACCAATATGGAAAGCCAATTGCGCGAGCAAGGCGCGCTTGACCGCTTTGATGAAGTGCTGACTGAAATTCCGCGCGTGCGTGAAGATTTGGGGTTTATCCCACTGGTAACTCCCACCTCGCAAATTGTCGGCACCCAGGCGGTACTGAATGTGTTGAGTGGCGAGCGCTACAAAAATATTGCCAAAGAGACCGCCGGTGTTTTGCGCGGTGAATACGGTGCAACCCCCGCACCCATGAACAGCGAACTGCAAGCCAAAGTTTTGCAAGATGGCGAGCTGCCTATTACTTGCCGACCAGCCGACAACATCGCACCAGAATTGGCACAACTGACTGCCGCGCTGGAAAAAGAAGCCGCGCTGCGCAACATCACTTTGCGCATGGGAGGAGAAGAATTGGATGACGTTCTTACCTACGCGCTCTTCCCGCAAATCGGCCTGCGCTTTTTGGAAAATCGCAACAACCCCACCGCGTTTGAACCGGTACTCACAGGCAAAGAAAGCTCGGTGGTGACTAACGATGCAGGCGAAGAAATTTATACCGTGGAAGTGGAAGGCAAAAAATACACGGTTGCTGTCAACAACGGCGGCGATGTGACTGGAATTAAATCACTACAAGCAACAAGTGTTGCAGCCAAACCGGCAAGCAATGCCCAAGCGCGCATAGTGCCAGCACCGCTTGCAGGCAACATTATTAAAGTGTTTGCGAATGTGGGTGATGAAGTGCAGCAAGGGGATGTAGTCTTATTACTGGAAGCAATGAAAATGGAAACCCAAATCAGCGCACCTTGCAGCGGAATTATCGCGAGCATAGATGTGAAAACTGGCGATTCAATTTTGGTCGGCAAACCCTTGCTCTCCATTACACCAGCGGGGGAATAACAGATGGATACCCTGCTCAATCTTTGGTACTCCACCGGCATTCATCACATGCAATCTGGTCAGATGATCATGATGGGCATTTGTTTGCTGTTATTGTTTCTCGCCATTCGCAAAGGTTTTGAACCGCTATTGTTAGTGCCGATTGGTTTTGGCGGCTTGCTTGCCAATTTACCTGCCGCAGGTTTAGCGCTCTCAGCTATTGAACAGGCATTGCAAAATGGCACACCGGAAATTGGTGCCGCTCTCGCACAATTGGCGGGACTAACGGTTACCGATGCCGATTCACTTGTCTACAAAACATTGACTAATGGTGAACCTGCCACATACCAAGCGGCACTGCATATGGTGCAAGCTGCCGGATATGGCGATGGAATGCTCTATACGTTTTATAAAGTTGCTATCGCCAGTGGCGTTGCTCCGCTGGTGATTTTTATCGGCGTTGGTGCCATGACCGATTTCGGCCCACTACTCGCTAATCCTAAAACATTATTGCTCGGTGCAGCAGCACAATTCGGCATTTTTGCAACTGTATTGGGCGCGATTGGTTTGAGTTATTTCGGTCTGGATTTTTCCATCGCCGATGCTGCTGCGATTGGCATTATCGGCGGCGCTGATGGCCCCACCGCGATTTATGTCGCCAGCAAACTAGCTCCGGATCTACTCGGCGCCATCGCCGTTGCCGCTTACAGTTACATGGCATTAGTGCCACTGATTCAACCGCCAATTATGCGCTTGCTCACCACGCAAGCTGAACGCGGCATAGTGATGCAGCAACTGCGCACCGTAAGCAAACGCGAAAAAATTGTGTTCCCGATTGTGATGCTGGCGCTGGTCGGATTAATTCTGCCCGATGCAACTCCGTTACTGGGCGCATTTTGTTTTGGTAATTTGATGCGTGAATCGGGCGTGGTAGATCGCCTGTCAGACACCGCGCAAAATGCGCTGATCAATATAACCACGATATTTTTGGGGTTGTCCGTCGGCTCCAAACTCCCCGCCGATAAATTCCTAGA
>NZ_JBRFPI010000188.1:0-8589 GCF_053579595.1 Cellvibrio sp. | reverse complement strand
TCTCTTTGATAGTCTGCGGTGCTGATTGGATACTACCTTCGAATTCCGCCATTTTTTTCTGGTACTCAGCCCATTCTTTTTTGGTGGGATAACTTGACCATTTGCCCGTTGGATCAGGACGCTTGTTTGGCCACCAAGCTACCTGCCATGCGAAGTCCAGGAATTCAGGTGGGGTCGAGTAACTGACCATATAAAAATCCGACGGCAGCCCAATTTTATTTATTTTTTTGTTGAATTTTTCCATTTCAAATTGTTCTGTCCTTTTATTTAACGCCGCCTTAACTGCGCTGTGCATAACATCATCATTGCAGGCGATTTTTGCAGCTTTCAACAGCATGGGTGAATTTGCTTTCTTCCATTCACTACTGGGAACCGCTTGGCTTTTTAAATCTGATCGGCGCAACATGTAACTATTTTCTGCCATGCGCATAGTCACGGGATCATTAAAGCCAGGCTGTTTGGGGATATTTTTCCCGTCAAACGTATGCTTAACCATACACTCAAACTGCAAACGCATTAGGACATATTCAGGTTTAGCTTCACTTTCATACACAGCCGTTACGTCCAACTCTTTTACACTGATCGGTCCAAAGATCATATTCATCGGCGTACGATCTGAAACTACCCGGAAATCGGCAAAATACATTTCCCTATCGCCCGATTCACCTTGCATATGGAACAGCGCAGTTTGGGCAAAAGCCGGAGTGGATATACAGAGAAAGCAAAGTAGTATTTTTTTGATAAGCGTTTGCAGCATGGTTAACACCCTATTAAAAAGTCCGTGGGTTATCAGGCGTGATTGCTAAAAAAAGCTCCAGGGATTACGCCTGGCTTTGCGGTATTTTTTTTCGTTGTACACAACCTGAAAACGCTGGTCGCTCAACGAGGTACTGCTGTCCAATTCACGCAATTGAAAATCGGTGCTGACACTCGCCGTCAATTCAAATTGGTATTCACCCTCGGTCGCGTCTTGCCAACAGCGCAAGGGTTCGGTTTTATCGGTTTGGTATAAGCACAGTGAGCGCGCCTGCGCCGATAACCATTTTACTTCCAATTCGTCGCGGCACATTTCTTCGCCTGCGTTTAATACACACAGGCGCGGTTTAATTGAAAACTGGATCAATGGTAATGATGATGAACTCGCCTGCGATAAATCATCGGCGAGTGCATAGCTTCCCGGCAGTAAGACTGTCAGAAAAAGGGATGCTGTCAGAGGTGTTATAGCGCGTGCGCTCAGCAGGTTCCCATCAGAAATGGTACACCCCCCCAATGAAAACAGTGATCACTTTATTGTCATTTATAAGTGGACTGGCTGAGATTTCATCGGGTAACTGGCGATAGTTGGCCAAGAAACGCAAATCCCAGCGTTCGGTCAGTTGATAGTTCCAATCCAAACGTGCAACTGGCGTCAGGGCGGCATCGGCGTGATATGTACCGCGCAGGTCAGCTTCAGGCTCGGTAACACCGTAGTAATAATTGATGACTTCATTACTCTGCCAGATGGCGCCAACGGAAGCAGAAATCTGGTGGCGGCCAGTTGACCAATATTTAGTAAGGGTTACACGCACTTCATCGCCGTCGTGAACGCCGGTAAAGTCAGTCACATACTGCAACTGCAAATCGACCAATGCAGTAGTAACGCTGTATTCAAATCCACCCAAACCGGCCATGCGGCGGTTGCGTAATTGGCGCGTTTGCACATCTTCAAAACGGGGGGCAATCAGTTCTTTATCGCCACCTGCATCAATCACTGGAAGATTTTCATCATCAGTGCTGCCTTTGCCAGTCGTGGCAAAGCCCTTTGAATCGATAAAAAAATTGCTCGGGCTCCAGCGATGGAAATACACCTGGTCATAGCTTGGAGTTGCCAATAAATTGAGCTGCTGGGTTTTACTCTCCCAGAGGATAAATCCAAAATCGAGATTCTGGATAAAAAACCGTTCGCCCTTGTAATTTACTTGCGGAATCAACACCAGTGGAATATCGGGTGTCGCCTCCAGCGGATTAGTGCGCACACCGGCACCCACTCCCAAGCTCAATTCCCATTTGCCGACCTCAACGCAGTCTTCAGTTTCCGGCTCACAGGCGAACGCACTGCCAACAAACAAGGCAGGGACAAGTGCGGCAGCGGCTGTGCGAAACAGGTATTGAAACAACGTCATAGGCGAGCTAGGGAAAAGTTGATTATCACAAAAGTTATTTATAACGGGCTTTGGCGATAGCTGTTGTAATGAATTGTAGATAATTCCGGTAACCAGGACACCTATTACAATTTATAACAAATTCGTTCACATCCATTACAGATTCCGCCATCAAGGCTACTTAGGATACCAGCACGCTGTAAGTCCAGACAAAAATCATAAATCTAATGTTAAAGGAGTTACTGTATGAAACCTATGGTCAAATTAGTCCTGCTCAGCCTGCCGCTGGTTGCCTGCGGCGGCGGTTCCAATAGCGGACAACACAATATCCAAAAGGAACCACCGGTCAATACCGATTATTCCGCTCTCTCCGAAAGCCAACTTGAACCCGGCCCGCTGCGTCAGGCTTCGGCCAGTGAATTGTCGGCGCTAGTAAAAAACGGCCTGCGCGTATCGCTCAGCCAGAACCAGAGCTACGGCATGATGATTCGCGAAACCGCAGTCACCAACAATGCGGCGGATAACAAATCCGGTGGCGGCGACTTTTCCGGAACCAATGTGCAAGTCGCCAATGTTGATGAAGCCGACGGCGTGAAGTACGACGGCAACTATATTTATCTCGCGACCCCAACGGAATATACCGATGCGGGTGCAAAAGCCAGTTTGAAAATTCTCGCTACCAATCCTGCCAACGCCAGTGTGAGCGAGGTGAGCGATACCCCGCTCGACACCGAACACTGGGGCAGCGTATCGGAAATGTATTTGGTCAATAGTGCGCAAGGCACCACGGGCTTGGCGACAATTCGCCGCTCCTGGGATTTCATCGCATTTACCGACAAAGTCGTCAACGATGTTGGCACCGATGGCAAACCACTGGTGGTGGATGAAGCCGATAAAGCGCGCACCGCCTCCATCTGGCCCTATCAAATGGATAACGGCATTGAGATCACCTTGTTCGATGTCCGCACACCCGCAACTCCGGCAAAATCCTGGTCACTATCGATTGATGGCGATTTACTCGGCACACGCAAAATTGGCAATACGCTTTATGTGATCAGCAGTTTTGTGCCCAGCATTCCCACACTCGATTACGCCGCTGAAACCACAGAGGCAAAAATTGCCAATGAAAAATTAATCACTGCAACCCAAATTGAAAAATTATTACCGGAATATTCCATCAACGGTGGCAGCCCAACACCGCTCAATAGCGCCAACGGGTGCATGATCCCCGCCAGCACCGAAAAAAACGACGGCCATTTAAGCCTGATCAATATCACTGCGATCAATTTAAGTTCTCAGCAATTAATTGAATCTGTATGCGTGAATGGCAATGTAGAAACCGTTTATGCATCAACGGAAAGTATTTATCTAGTCGGCTCTGATTACAGTCGCTGGGAAAATTGGCAAAGTTTTAGCGTAGTGCACCGTTTCGCACTCAACACATCCGGTGTCGATTATTCCGCAACCGGTTCAGTTGAAGGCGTACTGGGTTGGGGTTCACCTTCCTTCCGCATGGATGAACACAATGGCATTCTGCGTATGATCACCACTAACTATGGTGAAACGGGTGAGCCAACACACCAGTTAAATGTTTTGCAAAAAGTGAATGGCCGCAGCGAATTGGAAGTGGTCGCACAATTGCCCAATAAAGCCCATCCGGAAGCTATCGGCAAACCGCGCGAAGATATTTTTGGTGTGCGCTTTAATGGCAACAAAGCTTACGTCGTTACCTTCGAACGCAAAGATCCACTTTACGTGATTGATCTCGCCAATCCCTTAGATCCTAAAATTGCGGGCCAATTGGAAGTCCCCGGTTTCTCCACTTACTTGCATCCGATTGGCGACAATTATTTATTTGCCCTCGGCAATGAAGCCACCAGTGATGGCATTGCCACCGGTGTAAAAGTATCGCTCTATGATATCCGCGACCCCGCCAAGCCGACCGAAGTCAGCAAATATGTATTCGGCAGCGCCTACAGTTGGAGCGACGCACTTTATGACCACCGCGCCCTCTCCTTCCTGAACGCGAGCAGCGATCAACTGCGCATTACATTGCCAGTTACTTTATACGATGAAGTAAAAACCGAAGAGTTCGTAACCAGCCGCTGGGTAAATAGCAGCCTCTACCAATTTGAAGTGAATGGATTAGCCAACGGAAAATTATCGCTTGACCATGTCGGTGTTGTCATCGGCGAGAGTAGCGACAATCAGGAGTATCCGCTCTGGAGCGGCAATGACCGCGGCATTCTCCACGGCGATGCATTATTTTATGTGCATGGGCCCAAGGTGATCGCTGGGCCTTGGAAAAAGTAGATTCAGAAGTAAAAAAGTAATTGCGAAAACCCCAGCTTGTTTTTACAACGACTGGGGTTTTTTGTTTGGCAATAAATTATCCCCTCCGCAAAGGTAGCAATATCCTTGTTAAACATGGCTAGTTACATTTTTTTACGTCCTACTACATATCTCCCACATACACTGGCAAAACTAAGACTCACAATTAACCGAGTTCAATCAATTGATTCACCTACACGCCACTCGGAGTACCGCGATGCAAATATATTCCTTGATCAACAGTTCGTTATTCAAAAAATCCCTTCTTGTTCTTCCCTTGCTCGGCTTACTCAGCGCCTGTGGCAGCGATAACGACGACATCAAAGCAGACCCGAATACCAAGATGTTACATATCGACTTCAACGAAGGTATTACCGGTTGGAAAGCGGGTTTTGCAGACTACCCCGCAGGCGAAGAAGTATTTTACGAATTGGGTTTTGGCCACGCTAATTTGCCGGCCGCGTTAACGACTACGCGCAAAGGTTTTAAAGTCACTGGCAATAACCACAGCGACGATTTGTTTATGTTTATTACCAAGCAAGTGGATGGGCTTGAACCTAACACCCGTTACGATTTTCGTTTTAAAGTAACCTTTGGCACTAACGCGCAAAATAATTGCGTCGGTATTGGTGGCTCACCGGGCAATAGTGTGTGGATTAAAGTCGGCGCGACAAAAAATGAACCTAAAGCAGTCAACGACGGCACCGGGTTTTTATTGCTGAATTGGGATAAAGGCAACCAGGCAGCCGGTGGTAGCGATGCAATTATCGCCGGGGATTTTGCCAACAGCCAGGAATGCAGCGCAACCGACGTGGTAACCACCTATTTAAAGAAAACCCTGATTACCGAAAAAGGCGCTTACTCTGCAGTCACTGATGACAAAGGTAGCCTTTGGATACTGATGGGTACTGATTCCGGTTTTGAAGGCACTACCACAATTTATTTTATGGAGCTGGAAGTCGCAGCAACTAAAAAATAATTTCTGCTTTCAAACACCCACTGAAAATAAAAAGAGCCGCGTTTGCGGCTCTTTTCGTTTTAGGTGAACTGTTTATCCCGCTATCAAATTGACGTCACACTTCCACCCTGTTCAACAATAACTGCACGCTCAAGCAAACGATTATCTACCAGATAATCGCCAATCGTATCAAAGGTGGCGGTGACAACTTTGCCGGAATGATCCCGAGTTTTTACGTCCTCCATCAATATACTGCCCACTAATAATTTCAACCCGCTGACCTTAATTGGATGGGCTTTGAAATGGGCTTTGGTGTTGGCTTTGATTTGTTGGTAGTCAGTCGTCTGGTAAATAGCTGCATTGATCACATCCAGGGTATATTCGGTGCAATTTTGGTAGCGGTCATTAAAGGGATTGGCCAGTATCGAATAGGCTGGGCGATGTACCCTTTTATCCACACCGGTTGCATAAGCTTGCAATAAACGCTGCTGTAACTCCGGTGTGGGAATAATAATGCCTGCGCGCAGTTGATGTGCACCCCAAAAGAAATCAACCGGATAATCAGTCACTAAATCACTGCGGTCGAGCTTTTTGTCATTTTGGTAGAGGTTGTGAATCGCATAACCTTTTACTATTTTGCCGTCAGGCAAAGTGATGCTGGAGTAAATGGCGATTGCGGTGTGGGTAAAGGTTACGCCCCTGGGCAAGTCTTCCGGTGGTCGCCCGACGCGAGCAATAATAAATACTCTTGCGCCTTGGGCTGCTGCGTATTTCTCTACTTGTTTTGCAAAACTGGTGATGGCTTCCGGTGGAAATTGAGCGTCGCCTTTTGCCGTACTGCCGGCAAATAATTTATCGCTAAATGCAAACAGCATTAGCACCGCAATCAGTCGATAAATTTTCATAATCTGATTTCTCGAAAATAGGTGATTTTTTAAAACGCTTTGTTAAAGCGCATCCTTGCGCTCCGTCTCCATCATTGGAATCCAGACAGCATTACGCGGCACATCAACGCAACTTTTGGCTATCAATATTGGCAGACTTGTTGTGTGCATCCGCCATCACTACTGCGGGCGCTGGTTCGGCGGTGATATTTGCATCGCTGATTTCCAGTGGTTGTTTATCTGTTGCGACATCCATTAACGCCTCACCGGCTTTACCGCTCGCTTTACCCAACTCACCCACTACCACCAGCGGCACAGCCACTGCACCGCTGACCAATTGCCCCGATGCAACCGCGCCGTGCTTAATCGCCTTACCAGAATGTTTAACTGAAGCGGCTGCATTGCCGATACTGTCCGCTGCCCACACCGCGTGGCTCAACATTAAGGTCAGTGCTCCAAGGCCCAGTAATTTGTGAAACTGTTTCATAGAAAATTCCTTTACTCGTTGAGGGATTATCGCCTTGGCTCATACCAATCTGTTTAATCGAGTGACGTTGACCGGCGATGTACGCACTATGGCGAGCGCGGACTCTGGTGTAAATTTTTCTGGTTAAGGTAGACTGCTGCGAAACCAAAAGTATAGGAATCCGCTACTGTGAGCCAAATTACAACCCTGTGCGATACCCTCAAACAATTGCTCAAAGCACGCAATATCACTTACAAGGATTTAGCCCAGGCGCTGGATTTAAGTGAAGCCAATATCAAACGCATTTTTTCCAGCCAGAGTTTTACGCTAGAGCGGCTGGAACAAATTTGTGGGCTATTAGAATTGAGCCTCTCGGATTTATTCTTATTAAATACCCAAAAAGAACACCGCCTTACGCAATTGACACAGGAGCAAGAAGAAGAATTAATCGGCGATAAAAAATTGTTGCTAGTGGCAGTGTGCGCCCGTGATGGCTGGTCATTCAGCGACATGATCAGCCACTACCAAATCACTGAACACGAATGCATCCGTCTGCTGGCGCGGCTCGACAAGTTAAAAATGTTACAGCTCTTGCCCGGCAATAAATACAAATTGCTGATTGCACAGGATTTTCGCTGGATTCCCGGCGGACCACTGGAACAGTTTATGAGCCGCGATGTGATTGTGGAATTTATGGAGGGAGATTTTAGCCAGGAACAGGCTTTTCGTTTCTATATGCGCGGCAGCTATTCGGCGGCTTCAGCGGCAATTATAAAAAATCGTTTGAATCAAATTACTCAGGAGGCGGCCGCTTTGAATCAGGCCGATGCAAAACTGCCGCTGGATAAACGCCAACATTTGGGTTTACTGCTAGCGATGCGCCCTTGGGAGTTGAAAATGTTTGAGGCGATGAAGAGATAAGTATTAGGAAAATACTAAAGCCATGTTAACCATGGCTCTAGTAGCTATTGCTTATTAACGATGCTTGATCTTATCGCCCTCTTTCAAGCCTTCCAGAATTTCAATATTTATACCATCGGAAATACCGGTTTTAACTTCACGCTTTTCAAATTTTTGTGGGCCGGTTTCTATCTCAACAAACTGGGCTTTTTCTTCCACAATTAAGTTGCCTTCGTTAATCGCTACAACGTTTTCCTTCTTATCCAATACGATATCGGCATTGGCGCTGTAGTTGGAGCGCAGGAATAATTTGTCACTCAGTTTTACAGCGGCGCGGATCTGGAATTTAATAGTGCCTTGGTCAGTTACACCCTTGGGCGAGATGTATTCGAGAATTGCGGTAAAGGGTTCACCTTCCAGTGCGCCCACGTCCAGCACAAGCTCCATACCTTCACGGATTTTGCCCACTTCCGATTCATCCACCATACCTTCAAAAATCATATCGTTCATATCGGCGAGGGTAGCGATAGTAGTACCCGCACCAAACGAACTCGTCTCTACAATAAACGCACCCTCTTTAAAAGGCAGATCCAAAATCATGCCGGTTACCGTAGCCGGAATCATGTTGGAGACCTTATCGGATTTTTTGGTGGCGCCCGATTTCATCAACAGCAAATTATTTTCGGCCGAAGTCACTGCTTCTCGTTGTAAATCGTAATTGAGCAAAAACTTGTTGTACTCCGAAGTAGAAATTAATTTGTCGGCGAACAGTTTTTTCTGCCGCTCAAATTCGTCGGTCGCATTTTGCAAATTGATCCTGGCAGTTTCCAATTGCGATTCCGCCTGGTTCAACATCACCATATTGGGCGCCAGATATCGTTATACTTGCCGGCTTTATTTCTTCAACAC
>NZ_JBRFPI010000187.1:0-8606 GCF_053579595.1 Cellvibrio sp. | reverse complement strand
AATCACTGCGCTTTCGCGCCTGACCCCAGCTCGGCAAGGGCGCGCACTATACGAATCCGACACAGCGCACGCAAGCGTTATTTAGGGTTTATTTTTCTATGATTACACATGCGATTAATTAACAAACTTACCGGTTTTTATTTGGGCGCCTTGGGCATTTTTGATCTACCCGAAACAAAACTAAACAGCCAAGTCGCAGGTGCTGATAAGCCATAAATCACCGCTATAGCCAACACACCCTGCTGCTGATAAATAATAAGCGATGCAAAAACCAATACCACTAACAACATAAATGCAAATGGAACCCGCCCACGAAAGTTGAGCCCCTTAAAGCTGGTGTAGCGAAAATTGGACACCATCAACAAGCCGGTAAATGCAGTTAGCACCGCAATGCCCGCAGCCCACAAGCCAGTTGGCGCAGAATCAAACCAAACCCATACCGTCGCCGCGATAATTGCCGCCGCCGCCGGACTCGCCAACCCCATAAAGTACTTTTTATCCACCACACCAATTTGGGTATTGAAGCGTGCAAGACGCAACGCCGCACAGGCCGTATATACAAAAGCCGCCGCCCAACCCCAGCGCCCAAGATCATGTAGCACCCAACTGAACACCACCAACGCCGGTGCCACCCCGAACGAGACCATGTCGGCAAGGCTATCGTACTGCTCACCAAAGGCGCTCTGGGTATTGGTCATGCGCGCTACGCGCCCATCCATACCATCAAGCAGCATTGAACCGAATATCGCAATTGCGGCCTGAGCAAAGTTGCCGTGCATGGCGGAGACGATGGCATAGAAACCGCAAAACAATGCACCGGTCGTAAACAGATTAGGCAGAAGATAAACACCTCGATGCCTAACCTTCTTACCGTTCTCAGAAACTTCTTCCACATGATCACCAAAAGGCAGCGGACCTTCATGCTCAGCCGGATCCTGTTTGGAACTGTCATTATCGTGCTGATTCATACTTGCCTCTCCGATTGCGGGAGCGCCATTTTACACACTAAGAAACAAAAAACGCGGCCTGAGCCGCGTTTTTTATGAGCATCGACAACCCATTAGTTCTTGGATTGGTCAACAATCTTGTTGGCCTGAATCCAAGGCATCATGGCGCGCAACTTGGCACCAACCACCTCAATACCATGAGCCGCGTTGTTGCGACGAGCAGCAGTCATTGATGAGTAGTTAGTTGCACCTTCAAGGATAAACTTCTTGGCGTATTCGCCAGTTTGAATATCTTTCAACGCTTGACGCATCGCCTTACGCGACTCTTCGTTGATCACTTTAGGGCCAGTCACGTATTCGCCGTATTCAGCGTTGTTAGAAATTGAGTAATTCATATTGGCGATACCGCCTTCGAACATCAGGTCAACAATCAACTTCAATTCGTGCAAGCACTCGAAGTAAGCCATTTCTGGCTCGTAGCCCGCTTCAACCAGAGTTTCGTAACCCATTTTCACCAACTCAACTGCGCCGCCGCACAGAACAGCTTGCTCACCAAACAGGTCGGTTTCGGTTTCGTCTTTGAAGGTGGTTTCGATAATACCGGTACGGCCGCCGCCTACGCCTGATGCGTATGACAGAGCAGTATCTTTCGCCTTACCTGAGGCGTTTTGGAAAATCGCGATCAGATCAGGAACTCCGCCGCCGCGCACAAACTCTGAGCGCACAGTGTGGCCTGGTGCTTTTGGAGCGATCATGATCACGTCCAAATCTTTGCGTGGAACTACTTGGTTGTAGTGAATCGCAAAACCGTGAGCGAAAGCCAAGGTAGCGCCTTGCTTGATGTTCGGCTCGATCTCTTCTTTATAAAGTTTTGATTGGAACTCGTCCGGAGTCAGGATCATTACTACGTCAGCCGATTTAACCGCAGTCGCAACATCAGTCACTTTCAGGCCGTGAGCTTCAGCTTTCTTAACAGTCGCAGAGCCAGCGCGTAGACCAACAACCACATCAACGCCTGAATCTTTCAGGTTGCACGCATGCGCGTGACCTTGTGAACCGTAACCAATAATGGCTACTTTTTTGCCTTGGATAATAGAAAGATCGGCATCTTTATCGTAATAAACGTGCATAACAGACTCCTTAAAGGATGATGATTGCCGGAATTCAGCGGAACACTGAAGTACGGCTTGAATGAAAGGCGGCCAGTGTAGAGAAACACTGGCATCGCGTAAAATGATATATTCGCAATTCAATATTTCATTTTATGCAACGAGGTTATTTACAACTAACCATGGATATCGCCAAACTCCGCCTGTTTTGTAATCTCGCCAGCAGCCTCCACTTCGGGCGCGCCGCTGCCAGCTGCCATGTCAGCCCATCAACACTCAGCCGCAACATCAAGCAACTCGAAGACGATTTGGGCGTGAGCCTCTTTGTACGCGACAACCGCTCGGTGATCCTCACTCACGAAGGCGAACAATTTCTGGGGTTTGCCAAAGAAGTGATCCAACAGTGGGAGACATATCAAGAATCCCTACTGGCGCAGGCCGATCAACTGCGCGGCCAACTCAGCATTTATTGTTCGGTAACGGCAAGCTACAGCTTCCTTTATGAAATCCTCACCGAGTTCCGCGTTAAACATCCCGGCATTGCGATCAAACTCCACACCGGCGACCCGGCGCAATCAATCGAGCGAATTCTGGCGGGCGATGAAGATATCGCCATCGCCGCCAAACCTGACAAATTACCCGCAGGCATCAGCTTCAAACCCATCAACAGCTCGCCACTGATTTTTATCACCGCGAATAATGAAGATTGGCAAGGTAAAAGCTGGAAGGATATTCCGGTAATTATTCCCGAAGAGGGTTTAGCGCGGGAGCGATTAAATATCTGGTTCGACTCACTCGGCATCAAACCGAATATTTATGCGGAAGTAAAAGGCAACGAGGCAATTGTGAGCATGGTAAGTTTGGGGTTTGGTGTGGGCGTTGCGCCGCAAATTGTGGTAGACAACAGCCCCCTCGCCAACAAAGTAAAACGCTTTGATCCGCAACCGGATTTAGGCCCTTACGATACGGGTATTTGTGTGATGGAAAAACGCTTGAAAAGCCCGATTGTGAATGCGTTTTGGTTGCAGCTGGCGAATGACAAGTAACCCCTAATCGCAAACACCACTAATAGCCGACATCATCTACCAACAAACGTGTTTCCAATTTCTTGGCAAGCTTGATCAGCAGCTCGGTGTTGCTGGCAGCATCAAAACTGGCACTGCGCAATTCCAAGCCCGTGCGCGCATCTACCACACTTAACTCCACGCGATTAATCCCTTCCAAATCACTTACGCGACTTTCAATCACCCACTTAGCGCCAAACTCACTGAAGAAATAAGGAAAAGGATTTTGTGGGCGCGAATCTATGGCGGACTTGGAGACGAGTTTGATGTGAGGGTTATTCCGCAGCACACGCAATAAATTCTCATCCACTGCTTTTGCGACTACGCTAATCTGCGGACGATCATAACCGGTGGGCAATACTGCAACATTTATCTCGCTGATCAGTGACTGACCAATGAACCACATAATCCCTCCCGCCAATAAAAATGCAGCGACCACATAAAACAACACATGGCCAAATTGACGACTCATGTGATTGAGGACAGTCGGTGGAAACTCTGACTCATTTGGTGTTGACGATGTCTGTAATACCGATGCGCCACTTGCTACTTGCTCACTGGCCGGACAAGTCTCCTGTATCCAGCGATAACCGCGCTTGGGAAGTGTTTCTATAAACTTCGTTGATGCATCCAACTTGGTGAGTTGCGTGCGCACATCCGATACTGCACGGGTCAATACATCATCACTCACAATCTGATTTGGCCAAATTGCATCAAATAACTCAGCGCGGCTTACCATCTCACCTTGATGAACAATCAAATGCGTCAGCAGTTTTAAGTTGATAGGACTTAAGCGCTGGGTTTCACCGAGCGCATTTTTTACTGTGCCCAATACAAGATCGAACTCGAGCGCAGCGCAATTAAAAGTCGTGTGATTATTGTTTGTCATGTATGCAGTTTAGCAATTTAACCATCCCCGCAATATGAGGTTTGGACACGCAGGGGTTTTGCAGAGGTTTTCCTCAGATGCTTTCGCGATGCCCATGCGAGAGTTACAGTGTCATTTATTGAGGAGAATCCCATGAGTCACACAAGATCGCTGTTATTTAAGATTATCACGCGCGCCACATTCGTTATTGGATTAGCGCTAGCGATTATATTCATCCCCAACCTGTCGATTTTTGATGAAGAATTATTGCCGGAAATTACTGAACGCTTAAGTAATCCACCCAATCCCAATATAAACGGTAATGCCATCTACCCCCTCTATGGCATATCAGCCACAACCGGGAAAGATCCCGATGCAGTAGGAAAATCCGTCATCCAAAGCCTGCAATCAAAACATACCAAAGGGGAATTCGCCAACCTGACCCAAGACGAAAAAACTGCACTTTATGGCGGCGATGAAAAATGGGACGCAGAATGGCAAGCTGCCTATCCCGCAGCCGATTGTACTCCGCGCAAACAACCCAATTGTTTTAGCGAATTAATGGTCGATGTCAAACAAACCCCGCTCACCCACCCACGTCTTATCGCCCAGCTTAAGCGCTATCACAACATTATTCAGCTTCCTCACTTAATAGAGGAAACCCGACTAATGGATTACACATCACCCCTGCCAAATTATTACCTGCTAATGCAGCTAGGCAAACTAAGCCAAGCCAACGCCTACCAAGAAAAAGGGCTTGATGGATTAATTACCAATAGTGAGGCTGACATGCGTTTTTGGCGAATGGCGCTCGTCGATAGCCACACAACACTTGGGCGCATGGTAGCCATCGCCAGCTTGTACAGAAATGTAGCCGCACTTTCCCATGCAATAAAACAAGAGAGGGCGTTGTCCAGCACGCAGTTACAACATCTGCAAGCACTACTAAAACCGCTCACGACCCAAGAAGTGAATTTGGAAAAAGTGCTGGTGTCTGAACTCCGCTTTGGTGCAGAAAATTGGCAAACGGCACCTAAAACCATCCCGGAAGGCGAATCCATTATTTTATGGAGGTTAACGCAGCCTGTTGCAGCGATTAACTGGTTTTATCGACAAACACTGAAACCGGCTTTTGCGCTGAATCAACTGTCGGCTGTGGAATTTTATGAGCATGCGCAAACGCCCACAACCGCATTAGCATTTTCGCGCTTTAATCCCTACAACCTGGGAGGAAAAATTAATCTTGCGAAAAACTGGCAATACACTCCCTATATAGGCCGAGCGCATGACTTAGCGGGAATTTACTCGTTAGTATCCTTACAATTGGAATTAAAAACGATTGCAAAGCAAGATTGGCCAGCGATGATTAATTCATCCCACTACAAAAACCCTTACACCAAAAAACCTTTTGATTACGATGCCGCAACCAATTCACTAGGCTTCAGCTGTTTTTCTGCAACGGATATTTGCCTGATTCAACTATAAAATCCGGGTGATTATATTTATCAAATATCTGAGCCGAGGTTTGTATTCAGCTGAATACAAAATACATTAACGAAAAGGTTTACTTAAAAACGGCGAGCCAGCCAAACCAAACCGCCATGGCAAATCCATGGCTTTGGAAATACCAATACGTGGCCCGTGCACAACATCGACCGGCGCAAGGGCAGGCAACAATTGGAATGGTTTTTGCGCGAGGGAGCGACCATTGAATGCATGCACGATTTCCAACGCTTGACCAACACGCCCCGGCCCCGAGCAAAGCAAACGCTCTGTTTCAACACTGCGGCGCACACGCATGATATCCAATCCCTGGGTAGGCTGGACCGCACGAATTAAAATTCCGGCGCCGTGTCCTTCCGGTGCGCAGACAAAATTCAAACACCAGTGAATGCCGTAGGAGCGATAAACATAGGCGCAGCCGGGCGGACCATACATGGAAGCATTGCGCGCACTCGGGCCAGAAAATGTGTGGGATGCTGGCTCGGACTGATCGTAAGCTTCTACTTCAACAATAATTCCACCTACTCCATTCACAAAAAATTGCGCACCGATTAACTGCGGCGCAACTTCATGCGATGGAGCAGAGAAATCAACTATCGAAAAAATATTGTGCATTAGATTCCCATTTAGTTTGCATCAACAACCGAGGTCGATTGATTAACACTGTAATCGGGGAAACGGTACTCAGCTTGTGCCTTTTTCAAATCCATCAATAAAGCGTGCAACATTTCGGTTGACAATCCGTGAAGCACCAAACGATAGCCAGCGCGCAAGGTACTCATTGGCACCAGTGGATGCTTGTTGTTGAGCAGAACCAAATGCTGGGGCGAGTTTAAAATGGTCGCTACGTAGAGACCAATAGTTTCATCCAGTTGCAAAGAATTGGATGCGCGCCAGAAATCATTGTCAGTTAAAAACAATTGGTAGGTGGGAGTAAACATTTCAATGGCGGTTTGCAGATCTATTCCGTTGAGCTTTCCGCGTGGCATCGAATCCAGCGTTATTTCCGGTTCGTTAATCATACTGAAATCGGGCTGCGCAACTGGCGCAAGCTTTTTATCGGCATCGCGCAGCGCTTTACCCAGACGAATCACAAAATTAAATAGATTCAAGTCGTGTTTTAAAAACAGCTCATCTTTTAAATCGTCCAGATTCATTGGCTTGAGCGGAGAGGTTTCTACTGCAACCGGTGCGTTGGCAGCAATAAATTCCAGAATCTGTGCGCCCATATGAAAATGGCGCAGCACCAGCCAATTAGCTTCCGGTCGAACAAAATATTTCAACCCAGTAGCGAGAATCCAATGCAGTAGTTTGGATGCCGCCCAATTGCGTGGCACCACGACTTTAACAATCTGGATTAATACAATCAGTGTGCGTGCAATAGGGCGCACAAAGGGCAACAGAAATTGGCGCGAAGGGGTTTCCGAATCAGCGAGCCACGCCTTTTTAACATGGTCTGGCAACGGTGTACTTTGATCCAAATACAACGCGAGCCAAGGGCTGGGGTCGCGCGGATCAAATTCCGTTTGCAAAAACGTGGGTAGCTTTTCTGTTTTTTCTACATTATCCATTCGCTATGACTCCAGAATATGTTCGAACTGCATAAGATAAAGCTGTGCCGTGCGTTTGGCAGTGGCGATAATCGCGTTTGCGGCCTTTGGATCAATCGCCATCACCAGTTCAACTGCCGCCAACCAGCGCGCGAGGTGATGCTCATCATTCGCACCGTGGTATTCCAAAAAGCGAAATGCACTTGCAGGTAAATCCACTTGTTTGCGCAGCAAAGGCAAGAGCGCGGGTACGATACGCTGACCGGTGCCTTCAATGATATAAATTGCGCCCAATAATCCGATTGGATTTTTCGTCGCGGCGAGCGAATGCAAATAACTATTCAAGGCTTCGCCACCGGGATTGCGACGTAAATTATCGAGCGGTTCAGTGCCACCTGCCGCGCAATAATCTTCATACAAAATCTTAAAATCGTTTTGTTCTTCGCCGGCGTGGGTTTCAATTAATGCCGCCAGATCAGCATAGCTACCCGTGAGCGATGCAACGGCTTCGCGCATCCACTTACTACCCTCGCGCACCTGTGGCACCCACTGGGCAGTCCAATGGCGATAATCCTCCAACGCAAATTGCTGGCTCACCAATTTGTGGATAACCGGACTGCGCCACACCTGCGAGCGATAGTCGTGCCAAATGCCCGCCAGTGTGGTTAATACACTTTGTAAATGTTGCGGAGCAGATTGAGGATCATGAGGCGCTCCAATATCTGGCTGCGCAGTTTTTTCTGGTGTTGTCGATGTAATTACCGGAACAAAATTAGCAACAAAAGGCGTATCAGCCGCCTCCACTTCAATCAACATATAGGCCGCTGTCATACGGCCTGACTCGGGAATAAAACAAAATATTTTCTCGCCCGGTTTAACCTGATGCGTATCGAGAAATTCAGCGAGCATAATAAAAATGGATGCCGAACCGGTATTGCCGCGCGTGGTTAAATTGCTGTACCAGCGCTCGCGCGGAATCGTTAAGCCTGCTTTATCCAAGAGTTCTTCCACCACCGGAATAAAACGTGCAGATGAGTAATGGCAGAGGAAATGATCAATTTCGTCTGAAGTAACCCAACCATCGCGCACCAGTTTTACGTATTCGTGGATACTTACATCAAACAAATGCGGTAGCAGGCGAATATCCTGCCGCAGCGAAAGTGCACCCGCCGCTTCCGCCTCACTGGATGACGGAAAATCGAGAAAGGATTTGCTGCGGTCTTCAGTCAAACCCAACTGCATACATACGGGATAATCACCGGCAAAACTTTTTTGGTGAATCCAGTTTATTTTTAACCGCACACCGTTATTTGCTACTGGCCTATCAGTAAGCAACAAAGCACCTGCACCGTCGGATAACATCCAACGCAAAAAATGCGCATCAAAATCACTGTTATAGCCTCGCGGTGCAAAGCGGCTTTTTTTGAAAATGCGCGATGGCATTTCCGCTGTCGCAACTAACGCTTGTTGATGCGCCCCCAGTTCCACAGATTGTGCGGCATAAGCCAATGCAGAAATACCGGCGGCACACACCCCAAGGCTCGATAAAGTTTCCATCGGCGGCG
>NZ_JBRFPI010000186.1:0-8677 GCF_053579595.1 Cellvibrio sp. | reverse complement strand
CAGCGACGATTGGCCGCGCGCCAGCGAGATCCAACAGCGTGTGGTGCAATTCGAGCACCAGGCCGACGAGATCAAAAAGCAACTGCGCCTGCATCTACCCAAGAGCTTGTTTTTACCGGTACCGCGCACTGATCTGCTCGAACTCCTGACCATGCAGGATCGTATCCCCAACCGCGCCAAAGACATCGCGGGTATCATCATGGGCCGCCGCATGACTATCCCGCTGAGCATGAAAGAGCAGATGAACGAATTTGTGCGCGCCAGTGTCGCCGCCGCCGAACAGGCGCTGACCGCCATCAATGAGCTGGATGAACTGCTCGAAAGCGGCTTTAGCGGGCGCGAACTGGCGGTGGTGGAAAATATGATCAAGGAGTTGGACGACCTGGAAGAGAAGACCGACCACCTTGAAATTGGCGTGCGCACCTCGCTCTTTGCACTGGAGGCGCAGCTGCCGCCGGTCGATGTGATGTTCCTCTACAACATCATCGACTGGGTGGGTGACATCGCTAACCGCGCCCATGATGTGGGCGGCCGCCTGCAGTTGCTGCTAGCGCGCTAAGGCGTCTTAATCAGGGAATCCACCATGACTTTATTTGCCGAATACAGCCAGCTGCTGTTTATGTTGGCCTGTGTGTTTGGGCTGTTTATGGCCTGGGGTATAGGCGCCAATGATGTATCCAATGCGATGGGTACATCGGTAGGTGCACGCGCACTCACCATGAAACAGGCAATCTGCATCGCGATGGTGTTTGAGTTTGCCGGCGCTTATCTCGCCGGCGGCGAAGTCACCGAAACCATCCGTAGCGGCATAGTCGAGATGGAGGTGATGGCACGACATCCGGACTTGTTCGTTTATGGCATGCTCGCTTCACTGCTGGCCGCCGGTAGCTGGCTGCTGATTGCCAGTATGCTCGGCTGGCCAGTCTCCACTACCCACTCCATTGTGGGCGCCATTATTGGCTTTGCGGCGGTGGGCATCTCGGTCGATGCCGTCCAATGGAGCGCGGTATGGGGCATAGTAGGCAGTTGGGTAATTACCCCGGTGATGGCAGGCGTCTTGTCCTTCTGGATTTTCCGCTCAGTGCAGTTCCTGATACTGAATACTGAAGACCCCTTCGCCAACGCCAAACATTACATTCCCTATTACATGTTTGCGGTCGGCTTTTTCCTCTCGATGGTGACTATCCTCAAGGGGCTGAAATATGTTTTGCGGGAGCGCCAGATCGAATTCAGCTTTTTAGAGGCAGTGGTGATTGCTGCTGGGATAGGTGCGTTGGTGGCGGCAATTGGTATTTATCTGCTCAGCCGCATCAAACAGGATGCGGCCGCGGACAAGAGCAGCCGCTTCGCCAGTGTAGAGCGCGTCTTCGGCGTGCTCATGATTTTCACCGCCTGCTCTATGGCCTTCGCCCACGGCTCCAACGATGTCGCTAACGCCATCGGTCCGGTGGCAGCAGTGATCGCCGTAATCAAGTCGGGGGCGGTTGAAGCCAAAGCACCGGTTGAATCCTGGGTCCTGCTGTTGGGGGCTTTCGGTATTGTGACCGGTCTGGCAACCTACGGCTACAAAGTGATGCTGACCATCGGCAAAAAAATTACTGAACTGACTCCCAGCCGCGGCTTTGCTGCAGAGATGTCTGCCGCAGCCACTGTGGTGATCGCGTCAGGCGCCGGCCTGCCTATCTCTACTACCCACACCCTGGTGGGTGCCGTATTGGGCGTCGGTTTGGCGCGCGGTATAGGCGCACTCAATATCAGTGTGATCGGCGGTATTTTTGCCTCTTGGGTCATCACACTACCCGCAGGTGCTGGGCTATCGATCCTTTTCTTCTACGTTCTCCAAGCACTGTTTAGTTGAATATTGAGAGCATCAAAAGCCCGAGCGGGAAACCGTCTCGGGCTTTTTATTGTGCGAGGATTTATCGCCCCGTGCTTGCAATTTTATCGGTAATCGCCGATAACAGCCCGATAGTATTCTGGCGAGACCTCTCATGACTGTTGATTTCAAACGCTATCAAGATCACCTGCAACAACTGGTGGCGCTGCCCTCGGTCAGTTGCGCCGTACCCGAATGGGATATGAGCAACAGAGCGGTGATTGATTACCTCGCCAACTGCTTTGCGGATCTGGGTTTTAACACGCAAGTGATGCCACTGGCACAAACCGGCAAAGCCAACTTGGTTGCAACGCTCGGCACCGGCAGCGGTGGACTGGTATTAGCTGGCCACAGCGATACCGTGCCCTACGATGCCGATCGCTGGCAATCCGACCCGTTCATACTCACGGAAAAAGACGGCAAGCTCTACGGCTTAGGCGCCACTGACATGAAAGGTTTTTTCCCGGTGATTATCGAAGCCGTAAAACCCTATATCGACCAAACGTTTAAACACCCGCTCATCGTACTCGCCACCGCCGACGAAGAGAGCAGCATGAGCGGCGCCCGCGCCTTGGCAACAACAGGAATTCCTGGCGCAACACCGCGCTATGCAGTGATTGGCGAACCAACGGAGTTAGTGCCAATTCGCATGCACAAAGGCATCATGATGGAAGCGGTGCGCGTGCGCGGCCAGAGCGGCCACTCGTCTAACCCCGCGCTGGGGAAAAATGCGCTGGAAGCGATGAATCAAGTGATGAACGAACTCATCAACCTGCGTGGTGAATTGCAATTAAAATATCGCAATGCCGGGTTTGCGGTGCAGACACCCACGCTTAATTTGGGTTGCATCCACGGAGGCGACGGTGCCAACCGTATCTGTGGCGCATGCGAATTGCATTTTGATTTGCGTTTGCTACCCGGCATGGATAACGATGAATTGCGCGCGGCTATCCAGCAGCGACTAATTCCCATCGCCGAGCGTAGCGGCACCGATATCGTTTTATCATCGCTCTTTGAAGGTGTTGACCCCTTCGGTGAAAATGAACAGAGCGAATTGGTAAAATTATGCGAGCAACTCACCGGCAATCACTCCGAGAGCGTCGCCTTCGCCACTGAGGCGCCCTTCATGCAACAACTCGGCATGCAAACCGTGGTGATGGGACCTGGATCAATTAACCAGGCGCATCAGCCGGATGAATTTATTCCACTCAACCAGATTGAACCGGCAGTAAAGATTGTGCGCGGGTTGATTGAGAAATTTTGTTTGTAGTTTTTTCTTTCACAACAAAAAGAATTTTTAAAAGACCTTTTCAACAAGAACTTTTTAATTAGAGAAGCATCGTGCCTGCGAACACTCAAGATTACGTAAAATGGTTCCGCCATTCGACTCCCTACATCAATAGACACAGCGATAAGACGTTCGTTGTGATGCTGCCGGGTGAAGCTATCACTCACGCTAATTTTCACAACATCGTGCACGATATTGCCCTGCTCTGCAGCCTCGATGTGCGCCTGGTATTAGTACACGGCGCGCGCCCGCAAATTGACGATCGCCTGCAAGTCGCCGACACCTTCAGTCACTTCCACAATCACTTGCGCATTACCGACAGCGAGAGTTTACGTTTGGTAATTCAGGCAATTGGCGAAGCGCGCACGATTGTTGAAGCGGCGCTCTCTACCAGTTTACCCAACTCGCCAATGCACGATGCCGATATGCAAGTGATCAGCGGCAACTTTGTAGTAGCCATGCCCTACGGCGTGATTGATGGCGTGGATTTGCAACACACCGGTAAAGTTCGCAAGGTCAACACCCGCTCGCTCAACGCAGCGCTGGACTCTGGCGCAGTAGTCTTGCTCTCGCCACTCGCCTATTCACCTACTGGCGAAATTTTTAATTTGACCTTTAGCGATGTCGCCACGCATGTTGCCGGTGCAATCAAGGCTGACAAATTATTGGCCTTTGTTGCAGGTAATGGATTGAGCGATAGTGAAGGCAATTTAATTCGCCAGTTATCGCTACCGGAATGCAAAAACTATCTCACCGAATTTGGCAACAACATCAGTTTTGATTTGCAGCAAGCAGTGAGCGCTTGTTATTTGAGTTGCCTGCAAGGTGTGCAGCGCGCGCAATTAATTAGCTACGAAACCGACGGTGCATTGCTCACCGAATTATTTACCCGCGACGGTTTGGGCACCATGATTTATTCGGGCCAATACGAGCAATTGCGCACAGCGAGTATCGATGATGTCGCCGGTATTCTGGAATTAATTCGCCCGCTCGAAGAGCAGGGAATTTTAGTGCGTCGCTCGCGTGAAATATTGGAAACAGAGATCAACAAATTCCACGTGATGGATAAAGACGGCTCGATTATCGCCTGTGCTGCGCTCTACCCTTACGGTGATATGGCAGAGCTGTCCTGTGTGGCAACCCATCCGGATTACCGCAATGGCGGCCGTGCGGCTGCACTCTTGCAGCAGATGGAGAACCAGGCGCGCAAACAACATATCAAACAATTATTTTTGCTCACCACCCAAACAGCGCACTGGTTCATCGAGCAGGGGTTTGTGCAAGGCAAGATTGAGGATTTACCCATCGCCAAACAGGAGCTTTACAACTACCAGCGCAACTCCAAGATTTTTATTAAATCGCTGGAATGATTAAGTTGGAGGCCGCTGCCCATATCGTCACAAGCGGCCATTCCTTTCCATCGCCTCCCAAACCCCAAGCTGCCGGAAAGCCTGCTTTCTGGTATGATTTCGTCCATTACCACATCCAAATTCACCGCTGTTAGCAACTCGCGACGCGCTTTACGAGGTTATGCCTTATGCCCATCTATCGCTCCAAAACCACCACCGCTGGCCGCAACATGGCCGGTGCCCGCGCATTGTGGCGCGCAACCGGCATGAAAGACGGCGATTTCGACAAGCCGATTATTGCCATCGCAAACTCCTTTACCCAATTCGTTCCAGGTCATGTGCATTTGAAAGACCTCGGTCAATTGGTAGCGCGCGAGATTGAAAGAGTCGGTGGCGTTGCCAAAGAATTCAATACCATCGCGGTAGATGATGGTATTGCCATGGGTCACGATGGCATGCTCTATAGCTTGCCGTCGCGCGATATCATCGCCGATTCAGTGGAATATATGGTCAACGCCCACTGCGCCGACGCGATTGTATGTATCTCCAACTGCGACAAAATTACCCCCGGTATGCTGATGGCAGCGATGCGCCTGAATATCCCGGTAATTTTTGTCTCTGGCGGCCCTATGGAGGCAGGTAAAACCAAATTGTCCGAGCACAAGCTCGATTTGGTTGATGCCATGGTAATCGCTGTAGATGACAACGCCAGCGACGAAAAAGTAAATGAGTACGAACGCTCCGCCTGCCCCACCTGCGGCTCTTGCTCGGGCATGTTTACCGCAAACTCGATGAACTGCTTGACCGAAGCGCTGGGCTTGTCTCTACCCGGCAACGGCTCTTTGCTGGCAACCCACTCTGATCGCGAGCAGCTGTTTTTGGAGGCGGGTCGTCGCATCGTAGAAATAACCAAGCGCTACTACGAAGAAGATGACGTGAGTGTACTACCGCGCTCTATCGCCAGCTTTGATGCCTTTGAAAATGCGATGGCACTGGATATTGCAATGGGCGGCTCCACCAATACCATTCTGCATTTGCTGGCAGCAGCGCAGGAGGGTGATGTGCCCTTCACCATGTTCGATGTAGACCGTATGAGTCGCAAAGTACCGCAGCTCTGTAAAGTCGCCCCAAATACACCCAAATACCATATGGAAGACGTGCACCGCGCCGGCGGTGTAATGAGCATTTTGGCCGAGCTGAATCGCGGGGGACTGCTGCACAATCAATTGCCCACGGTGCATAGCAAAACCTTTCAAGAAGCACTGGATAAGTGGGACATCATTACTACTTCGTCGGAAGCTGTGGCGACCTTCTACAAAGCTGGCCCAGCCGGTATCCCGACACAAGTGGCGTTTAGCCAATCCACCCGTTGGCCGACACTGGATGGCGACCGCGCCGAAGGCTGCATTCGCTCCGTAAAAAATGCGTACAGCAAAGAAGGCGGCTTGGCAGTACTTAAAGGCAATATTGCTATCGACGGCTGTGTAGTTAAAACCTCGGGAGTGGATGAAAGCTGCTGGGTATTTGAAGGCAAGGCTTACGTAGTGGAAAGTCAGGACAAAGCTGTGGCCGATATCCTCGACGGCAAAGTTAAGGAAGGCGATGTAGTAGTAATCCGCTACGAAGGACCTAAAGGTGGTCCGGGCATGCAAGAAATGCTTTACCCCACCAGCTATTTGAAATCGAAAGGGTTGGGCAAGGCTTGCGCACTGTTAACCGACGGTCGCTTCTCAGGCGGAACCTCTGGCCTATCTATCGGCCACGTATCACCTGAAGCAGCCTCTGGCGGTGCGATTGGCTTGGTGCAGACTGGCGATATTATCCACATCGACATCCCCAACCGCACCATCAACGTAGCATTGACGGATGCTGAGCTTGATGCGCGCCGCGCTGCGGAAAATGCGAAAGGGGCTCTAGCTTGGAAACCCACCGAAGTTCGCCCACGCAAAGTCAGCGCTTCGTTAAAAGCCTACGCAATGTTGGCGACTAGCGCCGATAAAGGGGCCGTAAGGGATTTGAGCAAGTTAGATTAATTAGAGAAAAGGGTGCTGCAAGCCAACGTGCACGTAGCACCACCTCTTAATTAAATTGATACGACTCTTCTAAAGATGAAACTCCAGACAATAAAAAAGCCAGCAATTGCTGGCTTTTTTATTGAGCAAAAATTACTACTTATTAATTCTTCGCAAGAGCTTCCAATCTGGCCTTCTCCTTTTCGGAGAAGACAACCCATTGAGCAGCCACTTTAGAACTACGAGCATCTTTACCCGCTTCTTTAAAGAACTTAATTGCCTCGTCAAAGTTTTTCAACTCAAACTCAGCTTGAGCTACTGTCAGGTTGGCGTAATCAACACGCTTAAGTTTTCCAGCTTTAAGCGCTTGACGCCCCCACTTTGATGCTTCTTTGTATTTATCAGTTGCAAGGTAAGCCTGTGCAAGACCGATAATCAAATCACCATCTGTTGACTTTTCGGCGGCCTTTTCGTATTCAACCAAAGATTCTTTTGCATCTTGAGCCAAACGCAAGGAGTCAGCTAACAGCTTGAGATTTTTCGCCGTCGGCTCAACAATCTTGTCAGTGTAGATAGCCTTTTTCAGCACTTTAGCTGCTTTGTAAGGAACTTCTTCTTCCAAGTACATACTTGCCAAGCGAATAATATCTTTCTCAATGGTCAAGCCACCCATCAGATAGCAAGTTTCAAAAGCATACAGAGACTGTTTTGGTCGATCGACCACATAATAAATTTGGGATAACTGCTTCCAATACTGCGCCTTTGGATAATGCTTAACCAGTTTCTCCAATACCACTAAACTGCTCTTATAGTCTTCTTTATCGACGTACAGACCACGTTGAAGCACATACCAAGACTCAGCAGGAATCTTACCGGCCGACTCTTGATTTTTCACCGCTTCATTGACATTGAGAAGAGCATTGTTCGTGTCGTCGAGCTGATAATACAGCGTCGAAAACATATAAGAATCTTCTGGCTTAATAGCATCAGTATACTCAGTCCACTTAAGCAGAGTTTCTAATGCCTTTTTCGGATTATCCAGTTGCGAATAGAGCTGACCAACAATACGAATTGTCGATGCTTCAGTAGCAAGCGGCATATTCGGCGTTTGAGCGAGCATTTTGTTAAAGCTTTCAATGGCTTTAGCATAATTCTCGCTACCCAAATGAGCATAGCCGGTGTACTGGTGCAACAACACCAATTCATAAGCATTCGCTTTAGCTGTGTTGGCTGCCATCTCATTCAGAAGCTGCATCGCCTTTTTGGGGTCAGGCTTTACAGATTCATCTTGCGGCTGCAGATAGTTAGCGGCTTCTGTAATTTTCTTACCGAAAGACTCGCTAACGTTGGGAAATTTGCGTTGCTCATTTGCATGCTTATTCTTTGCTTTCACCTGAGCCATTGCGCTAGAAATTTCTAACGCGCCCGGCGCCACTGCATCGATTGCTTTACTCAACAACAGTGGAGAAACAGCAATAACACCAGCAAGCAAGGTGCGGCTCAGAGCAACTGAAACGGCAGGAAATACTTGTCTCATTTCATTACCCCTTATTTCTGCATCTCATAGGTGAAGCGGTTCTTCACCCCAGGAACTTCGACTGGCTTGCCGTCAACCACTTTTGGTTTGTACTTGAACTTGAGAGCTGCTTTCACAGATGCACGGTTAAATACTGAAGTTGGCTTGCCATCTTTAGTAATACATTGATCCTCGATAGGCTGTGGATCACGTGTAGTTCCTGTTTCAGTTACGGTATAAACAACAGTGCAGTAACCTTCGATGCCACGAGATAGCGCGGTACTGGGGTACTCTGGAGGAACCTTAACTATAGGCAAATATTCACCTTCACTAAATGCAAGAGATCCAGATCCAACATCGATTCCGGCTTTAGCAACAGGAGCTGTCATATTTAAAGCTTCGCCTGAAACAACGGGTGCATCAAACTCAGGCTCTGGTAAATCCGGTGGAGTCTCAGGCTCTTGAGGCTTCTCCGGTTTTACATCGTCCAAGCGAGTTTCAATTTTCGTGTTACTCATACGAATGTCTGGGATCTTCACAGATTTTGTTTCATCTGGAGGAGCAAACTCTGTGTTAACCAGACTATTCATCAAATACAGGAGTCCGAGCGTGGTTACTACCCCGAGGATTCCCGCT
>NZ_JBRFPI010000185.1:0-8693 GCF_053579595.1 Cellvibrio sp. | reverse complement strand
CGTCCAATATCAACTGGTTTAGCAAAGTCATTGCAGACGATCATGGCAATATCCGGCTCGACACTAAAAACCAATCTGCCGGTAATAGCGTCACCTTGCGCTTTGAAATGGATACGCTGGTGATTATGCATGCCTGTCCACATCCATTAAATCAATCCGAAAGCTATCCGTTTACTTCCGTGGAAATTGAATTAGGGGAAGCAGATCCAATCACCGATGATGATTATTGCAAAAACTTCCGCGAGGAAAACCAACGCGGATTTCAAAACAATGCATTGTATTATTTAGCTGTGAAATAGCTGAGGCTCGCATGTCACATATTCAAAGTAACCTACATCCTGAAACGGCGTTCTCTACACATTACGTTCCCGCTGGCGATTATTTTCTCGGCGAAATAAAGCAGGGACAAACTTTTCGCATTGTCGATTTAAAAGGTAACCAGGCAGCTGATGTTTTGTTTTATAACGCCCAAGACCCCAGCGAGCGATATAGCGCTATGGATACTATTCGTAATCAGGGTAATTTGTATTTAACGGCGGGCACTAAATTAATGTCTAATGCCAATCGCGAGTTGCTGGAAATTGTTGCCGACACCTGCGGCCGACACGACACCCTCGGTGGTGCCTGCGCAACAGAAAGCAATACCGTTCGCTACAGTTTGGAAAAGCGTTGCATGCACGCCTGTCGCGACAGCTGGATGCTCGCCATTGCGGAACATCCCGAATTTGGCATTAGCAAACACGATATAACCCATAACATTAATTTCTTTATGAATGTGCCAGTAACCACCGATGGCGGACTTACTTTTGAGGACGGTATTTCTGCACCGGGAAAATATGTTGAGCTGAAAGCAAAAATGGATATCGTCATGCTGATCTCCAATTGCCCACAATTAAATAATCCGTGCAATGGTTACAACCCAACTCCGATTGAAGTTATCGTTTGGAATTAATTAAATTTTTATTTAATCCTCAAAAATTCGCCTTCAATGGACGACCATTGTCGTATTAATCCCAGCAGGACGGCCTGCCGGAGCAGAATATGTTTGCCAAAGTTCTTATCGCCAATCGCGGTGCTATCGCCACTCGTATTATCCGCACCTTAAAAAAACTCAATATTAAATCTGTCGCTGTATATGCCGAATCTGATGCAGACTCATTACACGTGCGCATTGCCGACGAATCGTTTTCTTTAGGCGAAGGTGCGGCCGCACAAACCTATCTTGATCGCAAAAAAATTCTCGCGATTGCACAGCAAACCGGTGCACAGGCGATTCACCCCGGCTACGGTTTTCTAAGCGAAAACTCCAGCTTTGTTGCGGAGTGCGAAGCAGCAGGTTTAGTGTTTATCGGCCCTACTGCGGAACAAATGATTACCTTTGGTTTAAAGCATAAAGCACGCGAATTGGCACAGGCCGCCAATGTACCCCTCTGCCCCGGCACTGATTTATTAAAAGACCTCGACGAGGCAATAGCTGCTGCAGCAAATATTGGTTACCCAATAATGCTTAAAAGTACCGCCGGTGGCGGCGGTATTGGCATGCAATTGTGCAATAGCGAAGCCGAACTCATCGCCGCTTTTGATTCAGTAAAACGCTTGGGCAAAAATAACTTTGCCGATGATGGTGTGTTTCTGGAAAAGTTTATTGCCGCTGCTCGCCATATTGAAGTACAAGTATTTGGCAATGGCAAAGGCACCGCCGTTGCCATCGGCGAGCGCGACTGCTCCAGCCAAAGGCGCAATCAAAAAGTGGTAGAAGAATGCCCCGCTCCAAATTTACCCGAATCACAACGCAAAGCTATGCAACAAACCGCGGAGCAGTTATTAGCATCTGTCAGCTATCGCAATGCGGGTACGGTTGAATTTATCTACGATTCCATCGACGAAAAATTTTACTTCCTTGAAGTCAACACACGCCTGCAAGTAGAGCACGGTGTTACTGAAGAAGTTTACGGTGTGGATTTAGTGGAGTGGATGCTGCGCCAGGCAGCGGGGGATCTCGGCGATATTAAAACCCTGCGCGATCAGCTTGCACCCAAAGGCCACGCCATTCAAGTACGCGTTTATGCGGAAGACCCCGCGCTGAATTTCCAACCCTGCGCGGGTTTGCTCAGTAAAGTACAATTCCCTGAGTTACAAAACGATCTGCGCATCGATCACTGGATTGAAAGCGGTATTGAAGTCCCTGCATTTTTTGATCCAATGCTTGCCAAAATTATCGTGCGCGGCGCTGATCGCGAACAAGCACTGAAAAACTTATCCAACGCTTTGACGAACACCTATCTCTACGGTATCGAAACCAATATCGGTTATTTGCGCACACTCTTGCAAGATCCAACCTTGCTAGAGGGGCGAATGACCACACGCTATTTAAATACATTTGTGTACCAACCTGCGCGCATCGATGTTATTCAAGGTGGAACCCAAACCACAATTCAGGATTATCCGGGTCGCTCAGGTTATTGGCATGTAGGCGTGCCCACCTCCGGCCCCTTTGATAGCTACTCATTCCGCCTAGGCAATCGCTTACTCAATAACGACGAAGCAGCAGCGGGCTTGGAAATTACCCTGCAAGGCCCAACATTAAAATTTGGTTGTGCCGCAAAAATTATTCTCACCGGCGCAGCGATTGATGCAAAGCTCGATGGCAATGCCATTCCACTTTACAAAATTATTTCAGTCGCTGCCGGACAACAACTGCAGCTTGGTCGTATCACCGATAAAGGCGCGCGCACCTATTTAGCCATTGCTGGCGGGATACAATGCCCGGATTATTTGAATTCAAAATCCACATTCACACTCGGCCAATTCGGCGGCCACAATGGCCGCGCATTGCGTGCTGGCGATGTGCTCGCACTGGATGCAAATAGCTGCAATGCAGCAATCGATACAGCCACTTTCAGTGACGAATTAAAACCGCAGATTAATAATCTCTGGCAAATGCGTGTTATCTACGGCCCTCACGGCGCGCCGGATTTTTTTACCCCCAATGACATAAGCACATTTTTTAACACCGACTGGGAAGTGCACTACAACTCAAGTCGCACCGGTGTTCGCTTGATTGGCCCAAAACCGGAATGGGCACGCAGCTCCGGCGGCGAAGCGGGAATGCACCCCTCCAATATTCACGATAATGCTTACGCTTTCGGCACCGTGGATTTTACTGGCGATATGCCCGTGATTCTCGGACCAGACGGTCCATCACTCGGCGGTTTTGTTTGCCCGGCAACCGTTATCAGCGCCGATTTATGGAAACTGGGGCAAGTGCGGGCGGGCGACAAAATTCGCTTTCTACCCGTATCGATTGACGATGCAGTAGCGATTGAAAAAACACAAAACCAATCGTTACGAACGCTGGAAAACATTGCGCACACTTGGAGTGAAAGCGAATTAACATCACCCATTGTGAAAACCTTGGCCGCTGCCGAGTTTGGTGAAAATATTGTGTACCGCGCTGCGGGTGATCATTTTTTATTGGTCGAATACGGTGCGCTGGAACTGGATATTAAATTGCGCTTTCGTGCCCATGCGCTGATGCAGTGGTTACAACAAAATACATTGCCTGGCCTACGCGAACTGACGCCGGGAATTCGTTCACTACAAGTACACTATGACAGCCAGCAATTATCACTCGCAAGTTTGCTCGCGCATCTTGAACGAGGCGAGCGTGAATTAATTCTGCAACTTGCACAATTAAGTGTGCCCTCTCGCATAGTGCATATTCCATTGAGCTGGGACGATGAAGCCTGCCAATTGGCCATTCAAAAATATATGCAGTCAGTGCGTGCCAATGCGCCCTGGTGCCCAAGCAATCTGGAATTTATTCGCCGGATTAATGGTTTGGATTCCATCGCCGATGTAAAAAATATTCTCTTCAGCGCCGCTTATTTGGTAATGGGTTTAGGCGATGTGTATTTGGGAGCACCAGTCGCCACGCCAGTTGATCCACGCCATCGTTTGGTGACGACCAAATACAATCCAGCGCGCACCTGGACGGCAGAAAACTCTGTCGGTATTGGCGGCTCTTATTTATGCGTTTACGGGATGGAAGGCCCAGGTGGCTATCAATTTGTCGGCCGCACATTGCAAATGTGGAATCGCTATCGCCAAACCAAAGAATTCAAGCAGCCTTGGCTATTAAATTTCTTCGATCAAATCCGTTTTTACGAAGTCAGCACTGATGAGCTGCAAAAAATCCGACGCGATTTCCCGCAGGGTCGCTATTCCATCAAAATTGAAGAAAGCAATTTCAGTTTGAGTGAGTACCAGGAATTTATTGCCGCCAATCAGGACTCCATCGCCACCTTTACTGCGCAACGTGAGCAGGCATTTGAAGAAGAGCTGGCGCGCTGGCATGCCAATGGACAATTCAATTATGTACAAGAAGAAATTGCGGAAGAAAATGAAGAAGCTGAATTGCCAGACGATGCCATTCGTGTAGACAGCTCAGTCTCCGGTAGCGTTTGGCAAACCCAGGTACAAGTGGGGCAAACAGTGAAAGCAGGAGATGTGTTATTGATTCTGGAATCAATGAAAATGGAAATCAATATAACGGCAAGTAGCGCGGGCAAAGTAACCCATCTTTTAAAAACAGATGGCGCACGCGTGCAGGCAGGACAAACATTGGTAGTTTTGGCAGCCATTTAACTTTTCGTCGCTCCCAATAAAAAAACCCGGCGCAAGGCCGGGTTAAACATCTGAGGAGAAAACTAACTTAAGCTGCGCTGCTCACGCAAAGTACCAATTACTGCTTCCAGTGCACGGTCAAACAACATACCGTCATCTAAAATTGTCAGGCGTTTGGTCTGCAGTGCAACTGCCAGGCTTTCACGGCTTTCTTCTGCGACTTTCATACCTGAGCGGTTTACAAAGATATATTTACCTACCGAGCGAATAATGGCAGCCAAACGGCAGCGATATTTCTCACCAGCCTCGCCTTGCATTTCAAACCAGGTGCCCTGGGTAATATTATTGACCAAGGCTAAATGTTGCGGGTCAGCCTGAACACTTTCGCTGATGGTTTCTTCTACCACAAAAAGTTGATCTGCTTCTGCAGCTGTTGCAACTTCTGCCACCGCAACAACGTCAACTACAGTTTCAGCTACCGGTTCAATTACCGCTTGGGCAGCTGGCGTGACTTCTGCTGCTGCGACTACAGGTTGATGTGCAGCCTCGACAACTTCCACTACATTCTCAATAACTGTCGCGGGTACTGAATTTTGTACCTTGTCAGCTTGCGTTGCAGCATTCGCTGCTTGCTGGGCGCGCATTTGCGCTTCCACCATGGCCGCCTTCATATTGGCATTCTTCGCCGCCATTTCATTGGCCTTGGCTGCCAAATCTGCTGCGGACACTAATGGCGCAGGCTCAACCGCAGGTTTTACTTCGCCGCGTAATCGCGCCAAATGAACACCTTCAAGCTGTTTAAACAAATTGGTAGTTTCAAACGGACTGAACGAAATACTTTCCAAACCAGTACGCAATTTTTGCAACAGCTCAGGCACCAACTTTAATAAACGTTGGCGATTATCCTTATCCATTGCCGCCGTAACACTCCAAACGAGCTGCTGTGCTGTTGCAGAGCAATTACGCCACTCGTCACTTTCCACGCCTTGTTTGAGCGAGGTAATAAACATCACATTCGCCCAGGCTTCGCGCAGTAATTTGGTGACCGCCAAAGGCAACTCTTTACCGGCACAAATGCGATTTAATTCTGCATCAACCTGCGCGCGTGCGCGTTCGGATTTAGCCTTGCCATCTTCTGCGTCAATGGTGCGCTGCTCAAGTATTTGTGCGCGGCGCTTTTCTTTATCGAGGAATGAGCGGAAATCCACCAGCAATCGCTCAAAGATACTCATGTCGGTATCAAAATCAGTCAGGATCGAACGTACAGTTTCTTCCATTTTATTAAAGAGACTGTCTTTGCGTTGGTTTTCGTCGCTGGATTCCTGCCATCCTAAACAAGCCATTGCCATTTCATTCAGCAAACGACGCGCCGGGTGGCCACCTTTACTAAAGAAAGTTTTATCGGCAATCGCCACTTTAACCATCGGAATTTGTAAACGGCCAATCAAGGCTTTCATTGGCGCCGCGAGGTTGCGGTCATCCAAAATAAATTCGAACATCATACTTACCAAGTTAATGACATCATCATCAACTTGATTAATCGCGGCAGCAGTTTGGGTCTCATTACGCAGTAAATCACTCAGTAAATTGCGTAAGCTAGCTGGCGCTCCGCTGGTAACGGGAGCATTAACTGTATTTTGCTGTTGAGCCAGCGACAGGATTTTGATCAAGTCCTGAGTAGTAATTTCTTCACCGGGTAGTTGCACACGCGGCGCACTGCGATTGGCACCCAGCAGATCGCGCAATTGATGCAAGACCTGATTGGTTTGATCGTCATAGCCTTGCGCCAATCCGCCTGTCTCGCCGCCCGCTTTTTGCACACCCAAACCATACTGGGCACTGATGCCTTGGCCATAGTGATCAACAGTTGGGTTAGCTGACGGCTTTTTAACGCGCACATCTTGTTTCAATGAGGGCAAAATATTGGCATCAATCAAAGTTTGGTTAAGCACATCAAAGAGCTTGCCCAGCTTGGTCATCACAATATTGTCGAACAACTTGAACAATACCAACTTGGCTTTTACATCGACATTTAACGCTTTAGTTGCATCGGTAAATGCGTTGCAAATTACATCAACACCCAGAGGGTTGTTCTTTTGATAAACCTTGGTGGGAACCAGATGATCAATGCGCAGGGTCAAATGTTGAATGGGCTCGGCAAATTGTTCATTGGCTTTGTTGACCATGCCATCAACCGCAACCATCTCTTCTAATTCATCATTTTTAACCAATGACAAATCATCCAACGAGACCGATTTTTCGCTCCCTTTCGTTTCATCGCGATAAGCGCTTGGATCAAGCAACTGCGCAAAACTGATATCAATGCTGCGGAAGAAAGAAGTCTCCATCGCACGACGACGGATGCGCACCTCGCGCATGGAATCAAAGAAGATATTTTGATCGTGGTTGTTGTTCGCTTTGTCGGCCAACTCGAACATGGCATCATCTACTTTATCGAACAACTCACGTAGAAATAGTTGCAGCTGCTGCCGCGCCTTATCACGCAGGGTGTGCATAGCGGCAGGCAAACGAGCAAGTGCCACTTGCGAATTGGCAGCGGAATTGCGCTCTACATTTAAGTGAACAACCTTTTTGGGGTCAGATTTCATATGTTCGGACATGGCGGATTACCATTAGTAAAAACTTGCGTAATTGAAGTATAACTAAGGGAAAGACACATCAAGTAGGCAAATGATAAGATCGAGAGACATATCACAAAAGGCTATAACCAATGCGTCATCTTATGGTTTTCTAAGTAGATTTTGGAATTAGCCGAAGAGTGCGACGCCAAAACCGCCGATTTTCAACCTCACAGTGTTCAATTATTCGACATACAATATGAATCCTATATATAGCAAGAATTTACCTCACTTAGCAGAAGATATAGCCAAAAGCGTAACGTTGGCCCTAGCCGAAGACATAGGCTCAGGCGATATCACCGCCCAATTAATTCCCGCAGAGCAAACGGCCGAAGCAAACATCATCACACGTGAAAACTGTATTTTTTGCGGCAAAGCTTGGGTAGAAGAAGTATTCCGCCAGCTGGATCCGCAAGTCCAAATCATATGGCATATAGAAGACGGCCAAAACGCAGCAGCCAATAGCCTGTTATTTACCTTAAAAGGCAGCGCCCGCAGCCTGCTCACCGGCGAACGCGCGGCCTTGAATTTTGTACAAACACTCTCCGGCACCGCAACCATCAGCAAACAATACTCGGATCAAGTCGCCCACACCGGCGTGAAACTGCTCGATACCCGCAAAACCATTCCAGGCCTGCGCACCGCACAAAAATATGCAGTTGCCTGCGGCGGCTGCCATAATCATCGTATTGGTTTGTATGACGCGTTCTTGATCAAAGAGAATCACATCGCTGCCTGTGGTGGAATTACCCAAGCAGTTGCTACTGCAAGGGCTATTGCTCCTGGCAAACCCGTTGAAGTTGAAGTGGAAAATTTTGCCGAGTTAGATCAAGCACTGGCAGCGAATGCGGATATCATCATGCTGGATAATTTCAGTATTGATGATATGAAAACAGCAGTCGCGATTAATGCGGGGCGCGCAAAGCTGGAAGCATCGGGAAATATTAATGAGCAAACATTAATTCCGACGGCAGAAACCGGGGTGGATTTTATTTCTATTGGTGCGTTGACGAAGCATTGTCGGGCGGTGGATTTGTCGATGAGGGTTTTGGAAAGCATATAAAAACCAAACTCGACAATCCATCTGAGGTAATAATTTAAGGGGACACAGCAAAACACCAATCCCCCCTGATGCAAATTATCGACACTCACTGGGCGCAAATCGCGCTGGTAATGTCCCTGCAGTAACTTGCGGGAGCCCACGAGCAGCAGACACCTGATTTGTTGTTGAGGCGCAACCCCAGTCGATAACACCTGTTTGACCTGCAGCCAACGCAGCCCCTAGTTGAACAATCGTCCCAGTGTTTGTCCTGACGTATGGAATATAAACTAACGTATCCGCTCCTGATGTAAAACCGCCAACAGTAGCAAAGTTTAATCTCACTATTACCTCCCCCGTCACATCATCCATAACTACCGACGCAACAT